>JBBKVZ010000422.1:0-4514 GCA_037968715.1 Pseudomonas sp. | reverse complement strand
CGCCTTGGGTTACGTGATAGCCGATGAGAACCCACAAAATTACTTTCCGGCGGACGACTATCAACGGCGCAAGGCATTAGCTGAAGCAGAGATTCGTCTGAAAGAGGGCCACAGTGCGCAAGCCTTGGAAATCTTGACTGTGGCTTTGGAGCGTAATCCGCAGGACTTAAAACTCAATGAGCGCTTTCATCAACTGCTCTATGTTCTTAATGACCGTGAGCGCTGCTTGCGTCATCTCGAACATTACTTGCCGTTGGCGGTGCGACTCAATCCCGCGTTGGCAGTAACCGCATTGTTGAATGCCCGGCAACTGCAGGCGGATTTTTTGCCCAATGATGCCCTGCTCTGTGAACAGTTGGCCGGCGCGCTACTGGCCCGGCATAAAAATCGTGAAGGCTTGAGCCTGCTGCGCAATTTGCACCAGCGCTTCCCGGAGTACCCGCATATCCCACGGGCATATCTGTTGGCTGCGCGGGGTTTTGCCGAGGGCTTGGGCCAGCTGGAGCCGGCGCAAAAGCTATTGGCGTTTATCCGCGCGCGTTACCCGAGCTCGCCCTTGTTGGCTGAGGTGGCGGGTCTGGAAACCATCATCGCCAAGTTGGCACTGGTTAACGTCGGCTAGCTACGCTGAGGCCGCTTAGTTGCGGCTAGTGGGCGCGGTTTTGCTGATAAATACTCAGCTGCTGGGTTTGCTCTGCATCGGCAAAATGCTTGCGCATATAGGTTGAGACCTCGGCCAGGCTCTGACGGTCTTGGCGTTGGCCGAGCAATTTGCCTAAGTGCAGGCTGAGGTTAAGCATGGCGGCGGGCGCGGGTTGTCGCTTGGCCAGTTGGCGCCACGGATAAAACGCATGGCGCTCATCGCCAGCCTTTAGCAGGTGCTGTAGTAAGTGCAGCTGGATGGCCGGATGCTCAAGGTGTTGTTGCTGCGGGTCGGCCATATCAGTGGACAGTTTTTGTAATAATGCTAACTGACCGCTGGCCGCTGGCAGGGCAAACAGCTGCTTGAGCAGTGCGCCGAGCAGGGCTTTGTCTTGGCGACTCTTGGCCACCGGATAGAGCTGTTCCAGCAGCTTTAGGCGGCCCGGATAGCGCTTGAGTAAGTCGAGGCCGCGCGGTGCGGCTTGGTCGAGTGCGAAGCGGCTGATTAACTCGGCCAGCGCTGCCAGCTCGCGTTTGTACTGAGCATCCGGGTCGACCTTGAGCAAAAAGCTTTCATCGACTTTCAGCTGCCCCAATTGCTTGGGTAGCCATACCAGCAGAAAACCCGCACCTAAACCACCTAAGTGAGCGTAGCGGTTGACGTGATCGTTGCTCAGCATGCCGAGTAACTCCTTACCCATCCACAGCGGCAAGATCCACAGGGCGGGCGCGCGGAAATAGCCAAACAACGGCCCCAGCCAATAGAAGAAGTTGATCTTGCGCAATCCATACACGCCCAAGTACATGCCCATCAGCCCGGACACCGCACCGGAGGCGCCGATGCCCGTTAGCCATGAGGGTTCCAGCAGCCACCAGAACAGATGGGAGGCCAGCCCGCTGGCGAGGTACAGGCCGAGGAACATCCAGCGGCCTAGGGCGATTTCTAGGGCGAAGCCGAAGATAAACAAAAACAGCATATTGCCCAGCAGGTGATCGACGCTGCCATGCAAGAACATCGCGCCGAACAAGCCCTGCACGCTGAATTTGGCCGGAACAAAGCCAAAGCGATAGTGGCTCAGTTGGTCTCGGGCCGCCTCGGCTGGTTGTCGGGCGGCTTGCCACTGCGGGTCGGCTAAGTAGGCCGGGTTCTGGTGCAATTGATGTTCGAACTGCAAATCGGTAAGCAGCATGCCGGCTAGATCTTTGCTGCGCATTGCGCCAAGACTTTTTTGTTGCGCGGCAGTCAACTGTTGTTCGGCGCTAAAGGCTGCAATAAAAGTGTCTTTCTCACGGCTGAGCAGGCCAGCGTCGAGATAACTTTTAACGGCGCGCTCTTCACGCGCGCCGTCGCCACCCTGATAAGCAAAGTAGATCAGCGTGTTAAGCACAATTAGTAGCAAGGTAATGACGGGCGGGCGCTTGAAGTCCAGCGGGTGTTCTGCGGGCAAAATGATCATGTAAAACGTCCGTGTTGATGTGCTGGCGGCTATTGGCCGCGCTTGGCTTCAATCTGCCGCAGGCGGCCGCCTTCGAAGGCTAGGTAGTAGTACATGCCATTGTTGGGGCCGTACGACCACTCTTCCACTTGTATGCCCAGATTGCCGTTGAGGGTTTCGGTGTAGCCGATCATGTCGCGCGTCACGGGTGGGCCGCACTTGCGTAGCACTTCTGTGCTGCGATCGCCTTCATTAACCAGTCGTTGTCCACAACGAAACCCCGCGTTGGCATACGCGCTGGTGAATAGCAGGAGCAGGCTAACGAGATACAGGCAGCGTTTCATGGCGGTGTTCCCTTTGTGCGGATGGCGGGCGGTTATTGCCCGCGCTTACTGTCGATTTTAACTAGCCGATTGGCTTCAAAGCGCAGGTAGTAATACATGCCGTTGCGCGGACCATAACTCCATAACGCGATGCCTACTTGGCGGCTGCCGCCATACTCGTCGAACACTTGGCGGTAGCCGAGAAAGTCTTTGCTTTGCGGTTCGCCACATTTGCTCTGCACTTCGTTGCTGTGGTCGGTGAGGCTGATCAGCTGGCTTTGGCAGCGCAGTGTCGAAGCTGCGTGGGCGAGCGCGCTATGGCCAAGGCTGACGCTACACAGTGTGATGAGTAACAGCAGGGATTTCACATTAACTCCGCAGGCGTGACCTGTTGCTTAAATGCGCCTTGGTAAATGCGCCGCCAAGTCTCTGGTGGCGCAATAACGTTACTGGCTGCCAAGTTGCAGGGCGCTAGCGATGCGCCCGCCGGTTTCGGCCTGGGCTATATTCACATCCAGTAAGTAGATGCGTTTGTCGGCAAGCCCGCCAGTATCCACCAGATACTGCTTGATGTTGGCGGCGCGGGTTTGCCCAAGTTTACGCAGGAGTACCTGATTGCTGGCCCATTTGTTAGTCAGCTGTGCGCGCATTTTATTGGTGCGCTGCTGGTCGTCGAGTTTACTCCACTCGCTCGGTGGATTTTGCTTGAGCTGCGCGCGGTAGATGCCTTCGAGCAAATCCGCTTTTTCATCGATAGGAACCTCCAGCAAGCTGGCCTCGGCCGGTACCGTATCGCCGTTACTCTGCAGTATTTTGTAGTAGCTGCTTTGGTATTCACGTTGTAAGCGCTGCTCAGCTAACAGCGGGCCGTCAGCGGTCTGAGCGCTGATGCCTTGCACCTCCAAACGTAGGTTTGGTCGCTGTTTCAGGGCCTTGGCCAAGGTGTTGAGTACACTTTGTGCCTGTGGGTCGATGTCGGCGGAGCCTGCGCTAAACTGCACACGGTCGAGATTGACGTCGTCGGCGCCGCTGACCAGCCCGGCAATAAACTTGAAGGGTGCTTGGGCCGCGCGCAGCACTAAGTTGCGCAGGGTTTGCCAGACAATCGGCATCACCTCGAACTGCGGATTATTCAGGTCACCACTGACCGGTAGGACGATCTCAATTTTGCCATCGCTATCTTTGAGCAAGGCAATGGCTAGGCGCACAGGCAGATCGACGGCGTCTGGGCTGTCGACCTGCTCGCCCAGCTCCAGCTGCTCAAGTACCAGTTTGTTTTCGGCGTTCAGTTGGCCTTGGTTAATTTTGTACAGCAGGTCGAGGTCGAGGCGGCCCTTGAGGATGCGGTAACCGGCGAATTTGCCGGAGTAAGGGGTCAGGGTGGTCAGTTCCACTTGTTTGAAGCTCACCGCCATGTCGAGGCTGGTCAGCGGATTGAATGGGTTAACGCTGCCGATAATGCTCACCGGCGCATAACGGTCGACCTTGCCCTTAATCGACACGCTGGCCGGTTTCAGTTGGCTGCTGTCGATGCGACCGATATGACCTTCTAGCTGCGCAATGGCCGTGGCGAAGCCCGGTTGCAAACTCAGGTCGGCAAAGTTGGCGGAGCCGTTGCTGATGGTTATTTCGCCGAGAACGATGCGCAGCGGTTTGCTCTTGGCCGCCGCGCTGGCCGATTCTGGTGAGGGCGTGGCGGCAGGTTGGGCAATCAGCAGTTCGGCGACGTTGCTGTTGCGCGTTTCGTTGATGATAAACCGCACATAGGGCTGTTCGAATTGGATCTTGTTGATGCTCAAGCTGTCGCCGTGCTGGTAGCTCAGGCCTTCGAGGGCCAATTGTTGCCACTTGATAAAGTCGCGGTGTTTGGCCGTGACGGTATCGCGGGTGTGCAGTTGCTTGATTTGCACGTTGCCGTCGATATTGAAGACCAGCGGTTCGCTGCTCTTGAGGTCGATCGCCAGGGCGCTGTCGAGCATGCCGCTGCGCAACTCTAGACGCACATAAGGATCAACATAGGCTTGCGCCAGGCGCAGATCGATATTTTGCGTGTCGACTTTTAGCGTGGCACTGACTGGGTTTAGTGCCACTTGGCCGGCGGCCTTGAGTTTGC
>JBBKVZ010000421.1:0-9666 GCA_037968715.1 Pseudomonas sp. | reverse complement strand
TTGGATGCTAGCGGCGTGGCGCTGGCTTGGGATAACCGTATCGAACTGTCTTTCGCCCAACAACGCTTAGATATCAGCAGCCTGCACCTGCCCGACAGTAGCCTTAATCAGGATATTTTCGGCCTCAAGGTACGGTTGTTCGGCGACTTGATGTATGACCAGTTGCCGCAGGTATCCTTAGGCGTGCAGCACAAAAAGCAGCAGAACTTTCTGATTCCCGAGCTGGTTGGCGCCGCTCGCGACGCTGACACCGAGGCTTATTTGCAAGCCAGCCGGTTGCTGCTCGGCGGCGCGTTTGGCTACAACTTGCTGCTTAACGGCGGGGTGCGTTATAGCCGGGCTAATCAGCTGGGCTTACTGGGCTTTGGTGGCGAGCGTAATGATCAGCGCGAAATGCTCGCCGAGGCTTCTCTCGCGGTGCTGTTCAATCCGCGCTGGGTGCTGGGCGTGGAGTACCGGCAGAAGCCCGACAACCTGAGTTTTGCCAAGGAAAATGACTGGTCTGATGTGTTTGTTGGCTATTTCCCCAACAAGCATCTGTCGCTGGTGCTGGCCTGGGCAGAGCTGGGCGATATCGCCGGGCAGAGTAATCAGAACGGCCCGTATTTATCCCTGCAGGGGAGTTTTTAAGCATGCGCCGTGTGCTGTTTATGTGTCTGTTACTATGTGCCTGCAGCGCTATGCCAGCGCGTGAGCAGAGTTTGTATCAGCGCTTGGGTGAGCAGGCCGGGCTGACCCGGATTGTCGAGGGCATGTTGCTGAACATCGCCAAGGACCCACGCATCGTCGGCCATTTTGTCAACGTCGATATCAGCCTGTTGCGCGACAAGCTGGTGCAGCAATTCTGTGTCGAAACCGGCGGCCCCTGCCAGCGCACAGGCGACAGCATGCAGGAAGTGCATAAAGGCCTGCAGCTGACCCGCAGCGACTTCAATGCTTTGGTGGAAGACCTGATTGCCGCCATGGAAGAGCAAGGCGTGCCAGTGCCCACGCAGAACCGCCTGCTGGAGCGGCTGGCGCCAATGCGTGGGCAGATCATCGAACTCTGAGAGTGTGTTAGCCGTGTCGCGCGCAACCTTTGCTGGTTGAAACCCGCTCGGTGAGTAACCGCCAAATTCCGCCACTCAGTAGGGTGGACTCAGGAGCGTAGCGAACAGTCCACCAGCAATTGGCGGGCAGCCGGTGGGCAACGCTTCGCGGTTGCCCAGCCTACGTTTTGCTTTCAACCCTTCACCTATATCTCGCGCAAAAAAAAGCCCCACGGCAAGGAGTGAACCGTGGGGCTTGAGTGGTCGTAAGCAATTCGACCCAGTAGGAGTTCTGTTTAGCTGTGCAGTTTCCAGCCTCCGCCGAGGGCTTTGTAGAGGGCGACTACGCCGCGATACAACTCGACTTCGGCTTGCGCTTGGGCGTCTTCGGCGGCCAGTCGCTCACGTTCGGCGTCCAGCAATACAAGGAAATCCACGCTGCCTTCGCGATAGCGCACTGCCGCTTGTTCGGCGGCCGCGCGGCTGGCGTCGACTTGGCGCAGCAGGGCTAGCAGGCGTTGCTGGCGTTTGGCGTAGTCGGTAAAGGCATTTTGGGTTTCTTCCAAGGCCAGTAAAACCGTTTGCTGGTAGTTGGCCAGCGCGCCGTCGGCGTTGGCATCGGCGGCGCGAAGGCGTGCCCGCACGCTGCCTAAGTCCAGCGCGGGCCAGCTAATAGTCGGTGCAACGGCCCACGCACGGGCGGCTGAGGAGCCGAGTTGCGAGCCACGCCCGGCCGTGAAGCCGAGAAAACCACTGAGGCTAACCCTTGGGAATAAATCGGCAGTGGCCACTCCAACATTGGCGGTGGCTGCTGCCAATTGGCGTTCGGCCGCTTGAATGTCGGGGCGGCGCTCTAGCAGTGCGCTAGGGTCGCCAATCGGCAAGGCTTTGCTGATTACCGGCAAGGACTTTGGCGACAAGTCGACACTCAGTTGCTCGGGGCGTTGGCCGAGCAAACTGGCGATGCGGTTTTGCGCGCGGGCAGCTTCGGCTTGCAGTTGCGGCAGGGTTGCGTCGGTGGCCGCCAAGCGTGCATCGGCGCGCAGTACATCCAGCTGGCTGCCCAGTCCGGCAGCGCGCAGCTGCTCGGTAAGGTCGCGCGATTGCTGCTGGTTTTGCAGGTTGTCGCGGGCGATTTGCTCGCGCAGTTGCGCGCCACGCAGGGTGCCGTAAGCATCCACCAACTCGGCTAATAGGCTGACTTGTAGTTGGTACAGCTCGGCTTCCAGCCCTTCGGCCTGGGCTTCGCTGGCATCAATTTGATGCTGAATTCGGCCGAATAAATCCAACTCCCAGAGCATGTCCAGACCTAAGTCGTAGCGCTCACGCGTGACGCGTTGCTCGGTTTGACCGGGCAGTTGGCCTTTGCCACCTTCGGCGCTGGCGCGGCTGGTGATGGTCGGGATCTGCTTGAACGCAGTCTCATCACGCAGCGCTCGGGCCGCCCGCACGCGGGCATAGGCGATGCGCAGGTCGCGGTTTTCTTCCAGGGCCTGCAGCACCAATTGGTTCAAGGTGGGGTCGTCGAACTGCTGCCACCAGAGCGTTTCAAAATGGCTGCGGTCGTAGCTGACGTTGGCGCTATTGAGGGTGGCCGGTGCGCTGACTGGGCTTTGGTAGTGTGGGCCAACGCTGCACGCGCTCAGGGCCAAGGCCAGTAGGGCCGGGCTAAAACGTTTTATGGCGGCACCTGTGCTAGCTGCACCTTTCATGACTGCACCTCGATGGCGGCTGTGGTGGCTTTTTGCGCTTGGCGTGCCTCGACAAAACCGCGGATCAATACATAAAACACCGGGGGCAGCAGCAGGCCGAAGAAGGTCACCCCGAGCATCCCGCTGAACACCGCCACGCCCATGGCATGGCGCATTTCCGCACCGGCGCCGCTGGATAACACCAAGGGCACCACGCCCATGATGAAGGCGAAGCTGGTCATCAGGATCGGCCGCAGACGCAGGCGGCAGGCTTGCAGTACCGCGCTAAAACGGTCCTGACCTTGTTCCTGTTGTTCTTTGGCAAATTCGACGATCAGAATGGCGTTTTTACAGGCTAAGCCCACCAGTACGATCAGGCCGATCTGGGTGAAGATGTTGTTGTCGCCACCGGACAAAATCACCCCGGTAATCGCCGACAGCAGGGTCATCGGCACAATCAGAATCACCGCCAGTGGCAGGCTCCAGCTTTCGTACTGGGCGGCCAACACCAAGAAGGCCAGCAATACGCAGAGCGGGAACACCAGGATGGCGCTATTGCCAGAGAGAATCTTCTGGTAAGTCAGCTCGGTCCATTCATAGGTCATGCCGTTGGGCAGTTCGGCCTTGAGCAGTTTCTCCATGGCCGCTTCCGCTTGCCCAGAGCTATAACCGGGAGCTGCGGCACCATTGATTTCGGCGGTGATAAAACCGTTGTAGTGCATTACCCGGTCCGGCCCGGCGCTGTCTTTGACCTTAACGAAAGTCGACAGTGGGACCATTTCGCCACGGTTGTTGCGCACCTTGAGTTGGCCGATTTGCTCGGGCTCTAGGCGGAACTGTTGGTCAGCTTGCACATTCACCTGATAGGTACGGCCGAAGCGGTTAAAGTCGTTGGCATACAGCGAGCCCAAATACACCTGCATGGTGTTGAAGATCTCGTCGATGGCCACGCCGTGGCTCTTGGCCTTGTCGCGGTCGATGTCGGCATCCACCTGCGGCACGTTGACCTGATAACTGCTAAACAAGCCGGCCAGTTCTGGCACGTTATGGCTCTTGGCGATCACGTTTTGTACCTGCTTGTACAACGCCTCGTAGCCCAGCCCACCACGGTCTTCAACTTGCACGCGAAAACCACCAATGGTGCCTAGACCCTGTACCGGCGGTGGCGGGAAGATGGCGATGTAAGCGTCTTGAATCCCGGCAAACTGCGCATTCAAATCGGCGGCAATCGCGCTGGCGCTCATGCTTGGGTCGGTGCGCTCCTCGAAGGGTTTTAGCGGGGTGAAGACGATGCCGCTGTTCGGGCTGTTGGTGAAACCATTGATCGACAGGCCGGGGAAGGCCACGGTGTTTTCCACCCCCGGATGCTGGCCGGCAATCGCCGACATACGCTGGATTACCGCTTCGGTACGGTCGAGGCTGGCGGCGTCGGGCAACTGCGCAAAGGCCACCAGATACTGCTTGTCTTGCGGCGGTACAAAGCCGGTGGGCGTGGTGCTGAAACCCAGCACCGTCAGGCCCAACAGGCCGGCATACACCAACAACGCCACGGCGCTGCCGCGTAACACACGCTTCACCGTGCGCACATAGCCGTGGCTGGCGCGCTCAAAGAAGCGGTTGAACGGTTGGAATAACCAGCCGCCGAACAGCCGGTCGAGTACCCGTGAGAAGCGGTCTTTCGGCGCGTCGTGGCTTTTCAGCAGTACGGCGGCCAAGGCGGGCGACAGGGTCAGCGAGTTAAAAGCCGAGATCACTGTGGAAATGGCGATGGTCAGCGCGAACTGTTGATAAAACTGGCCGCTGAGGCCGGAGATAAACGCGGTTGGCACAAACACGGCGCACAGCACTAGCGCGGTGGCGATGATCGGCCCAGTCACTTCGCGCATGGCTTTTTGGGTGGCCTGCACTGGGTTTAGCCCTAGGCCGATATTACGTTCGACGTTCTCCACCACCACGATGGCGTCATCCACCACGATGCCGATGGCCAACACCAAGCCGAACAGCGACAGGGCATTCAGCGAGAAACCCAGCAAGTGCATGACGGCGAAGGTACCGATTAACGAGACCGGCACCGCCACCAGCGGGATGATCGAGGCACGCCAGGTTTGCAGGAACAGAATCACCACCAGCACCACTAGCACCAGCGCTTCTAGCAGGGTGTGCACCACAGCCTCGATGGAGCCCCGCACAAACACGGTGGGGTCGTAAACGATCGAGTAGTCGACGCCTTCTGGGAAGCCTTTTTTCAGCTCGGCCATGCGCTCACGCACCGCATCGGATATGTCGATGGCATTCGAGCCCGGACGTTGGAACACCGGCATGGCCACGGCAGGCTGACCGTTAAGCAAGGAGCGTAAGGCGTATTGGCTGGAGCCCAGCTCGATCCGGGCGATGTCACGTAGCCGGGTGATTTGCCCGTCGCTGCCGGCGCGGACGATGATGTTGGCAAACTCTTCTTCAGTCACCAGACGGCCCTGAGTGTTGATCGACAGCTGAAAACTGTTGTCGCTGGACGCCGGTGGCGCGCCCAAGGAACCGGCGGCGACCTGACGGTTTTGCTCGCGAATGGCGGTGACTACATCGCTGGCACTCAAGCCTCGCGAAGCCACTTTGTGTGGGTCGAGCCAGACGCGCAGCGAGTAGTCACCCAAGCCAAACAGGCCGACATCGCCGACGCCATTTAACCGGGCCAGTTCATCCTTGATGTTCAAGGTGGCGTAGTTGGACAAATAAAGCATGTCGTAGCGCTGATCTGGCGAGGTCAAGTGCACCACCATGGTCAGGTCGGGCGAGGCCTTGTCGACGGTCACCCCGAGACGCTGCACTTCAATCGGCAAGGTCGGCATGGTGCGGGTCACGCGGTTTTGCACCTGTACCTGCGCGGTGTCGAGGTTAGTGCCCAGCGCGAAGGTCACGGTCAGGCTGAGCTTGCCGTCGGCGGTGGACTGCGACGACATATAGAGCATCTGCTCAACGCCGGTAATCGCCTGCTCCAAGGGTGCGGCGACGGTTTCACCGATCACCTTGGGGTTGGCGCCGGGGAAGGCCGCATGCACCACCACCGTGGGCGGCACCACCTCTGGGTATTCGCTGATCGGTAACTGGAACAGTGAGATGCCGCCGGCGATCAAGATGATCAGCGACAACACGGCGGCGAAGATCGGCCGCTGGATACAAAATTGCGAGAAGTTCATCAAGGCATTCCTGGGTGGAAAGCGGGCTAGCCGTTAGCCACCACGGCGCGGTGATGCGGCGTGGGAGCGGATTACAGAGGCTATGTCCCCGTTACATGTTGTGGGCAAAACGTAGGGTGGGCTTCAGCCCACCAAGACCCTTGCGACCGTCCGCGGTGGGCTAAAGCCCACCCTACAAAACAGGGTTTTGCAGCGCCACACGGGGGGCGTTGCTGGCCGCCAGTTCATCGCGTTCGCGGGCCAGGGCAGCCAGGGTGTTGGCATCAGCCATCTCGACTGCCTGGGGTTCTACCGCGATGCCGGGGCGAACATGTTGCAGACCATTAACGACGATTTGCTCGCCGGCCTTGAGGCCACTGCGCACGATGCGCAGGCCAGCCAGCTTTGGCCCCAGTTCAACGGCGCGGTAGCTGACCTTGGCGTCGTTATCGAGCACCAGTACAAACTTTTTGCCCAGATCGGTGCCGACCGCCAAGTCTTTGATCAAAATACCGTCGTAGGTGGCGCTGCCGACTAGCTTGAGTCGTGCGTACAGGCCGGGCGTAAAGATGCCTTGGGCGTTATCGAATACTGCCCGAGCGCGGATGGTGCCGGTGTTGGGGTCGACTTGGTTATCGACAAAATCCATATGGCCCAAGTGTGGGTAGCCGTTTTCATCGGCCAGTCCGAGGTACACCGGGCTGCTGTCGCCGCGACTGCCTTGGCGGGTTAGCTCTTTGTATTTCAGAAATACCCGCTCATCGGCATCAAAATAGGCATACACCTGATCGGTCGACACCAAGGTGGTCAGCAAGCTTTCACCGGCATTCACCAAGTTACCGGCGGTAATCAGCGCCTGGCTGACGCGGCCATTAATCGGTGCACGTATTTGGGTAAAACTAAGGTTTAGCTGCGCGGCTTGCAGTTGCGCTTGGGTGGCGGCAAGCATGGCTTTGGCTTCAGTTTCTGCGCTGCTGCGCGCATCGGCCAGTTCTGCCGAGATGGCATTGCTGGCCCGTAGGCGCTCACCACGGCGTGCTTCGCTATTGCTGCGTTTTAAGTTGGCGCGGGTTTGTGCCACCTGAGCTTGTAGTTGATTGACCTGGGCCTCGAAGGGGCGCGGGTCGATCTGGAATAACAAGTCGCCTTTCTTTACCAGTGCGCCTTCATGGAAAGCCACGCGGTCGATATAACCGGAAACACGCGGGCGAATTTGCACCGATTCGGGCGCTTCGAGGCGACCGGTCAGCTCATCCCACTCGTTCACCGGTTGCTGCAGCACCTGCGCGACACTGACTGTCGGTGCGGCGCTAGCAGGGGCTGCTGCCTCTTTGCCGCAGGCGCTGAGCAGCAATACGGCGGCGAAGATCAGGGCGTAACGATAGTCGGGGGCAGACGGGGTATTGGATAGTCGGTGCATGTCGCGCTCCTGCAATAGGCATCTCTAGATGCAGCGCAGTGTGCGGCGGGCGCGGGACAGCTACGAATCGAATGCCGTAAAGGTCACTATCAATGAAAATGATGCTTCGAGATATTTCCTTGATAGTCGGCGCGGTGTCTAGACCAGGCTTTCTGGGTCGCCGACGAACATTTGGATGCGCGCCCGCAGCCAACGCTCGGCAGGGTCGTTGTCTTGCGCGCCGCGCCAAGCCATCGACAACTCGTAGGTGTGCGTGCCAATGGGCGGGTCTTCAGCGCGCAAGCCACCGGCGGCGGTCAGCGCGGCGGCGGTGTAATCCGGCACGATGGCCAGCAGGTCAGTACCTGCCAGCAAAGTGCCCAGGCCATTAAACTGCGGCACGGCCAGCACCACCTTGCGGGTGCGATTGATTTTGGCCAGTTCATCATCGATAAAACCACCCAGGTCGCCGGCGAATGACACCAGCGCGTGGGGACGGGCGCAAAAGTCATCCAGACTTAGGCGGCCGGGTACGGTGTCGGCGCGTAGCAGCTTGGCTTGGCTGCGGCGCAGGGTTTTGCGCTTGGCGTTGGCGGGTAACTCTTCGGTGTAGCAAACACCCACGGAGATTTCCCCCGAGGCCAATAAACTGGGAATCAGCAGGTAGTTAGCGCGGCGCACCACCAGTACCACATGGGGCGCCTCGGCACGCATGCGGCGTAGCAGGTGCGGGAGTAGGGCGAACTCGACATCATCGGATAAGCCAATGCGAAACACCGCCGTGCTGGTGGCCGGGTCAAACTCGGCGGCGCGACTGATGGCCGTAGAGATCGAGTCCAGCGCGGGGGTTAGCAGGGCGAAAATTTCCTGCGCGCGTGGGGTCGGCTCCATGCTGCGCCCGGTGCGCACAAATAACGGGTCATCAAATAGCACGCGTAAACGGGCTAGGGCGGCGCTAATCGCCGGCTGGCCGAGAAACAGTTTTTCCGCCGCGCGGGTTACGCTGCGTTCGTGGATCAGGGTTTCGAAGACGATCAATAAGTTCAGATCGACGCGGCGCAAATCGTTACGGTTCATGGGGTTCCCTGCACGAGCCAAGGCCAATAGGCTGCCGCTCGCCACCGCGCGCGTCAAGCCGCGCATTATCATTGTGGTTTATACGGACTATCGATACGTGCGGGTGGTGTTGCTGGCCAAGCCTCGATAAAGTCACTGCAGTTACAGAATCAACCGAGTGAGGTTTGTGATGTCCCGTGTGGTTCGTTTTCATCAATTTGGCGCTGCCGATGTGCTGCGCTGTGAACAAGTACCAACCCCGACCCCAGGCCCCGGCGAAGTGCTGGTGCGCGTGCAGGCGATAGGGGTGAGCTGGAAGGATGTGCTCTGGCGGCAAAATCTGGCACCCGAACAGGCCCAGTTGCCATCAGGTATCGGCTGGGAGATGGCCGGAGAAGTGCTCGCCGCGGGCGCCGATATGGCTGAGTTTGCGATTGGCAGTAAGGTGGCCAGCTTTCCGGCGCACACGCCCAATCGGTATCCGAGCTATGGCGATTTAGTGTTGATGCCGCGTGCGGCCCTGACTCTGTACCCCGACAACCTCAGCGCTATTGAGGCCAGCGTGCACTTCACGCCGCTGTTGATCGGCTACTTTGCCTTAGTCAGCTTGGGCCAGTTAAAGCCCGGCCAGCATGTGCTGATTACCGAAGCCAGCCACTGTTTTGCGCCGCAAATTGTGCAGCTGGCCAAGGCTTTGGGAGCGCAGGTCATTGTCTCGACTAGCGAGGCCAAACACCGCGAGTTTTTGCTCGGTCTGGGCGCTGATCGGGTGGTGGTGACGGAAGAACAAGATCTGGTCCTGGCCATCGAAAAATACACCGACGGCAAGGGCTGCGAAATTGTTTTAGATGCTTGTGGTGGCCAACAAATGAGCCTGCTTGGCGATTTGGCGGCGATGCGCGGCAAGCTGATTTTGTACGGCCTGAATGGCGGTAATGAAACAGCGTTCCCGGCCTGTGCAGCGTTCAAAAAACACCTGCAGTTCTATCGCCATTGCCTGCTGGACTTCACCGGCCACCCGGAAATGGGCATTGAAGCTGACCGCGAAACGCTGCAACAGGCGCTGCAACAGATCAACCAACTGACCCGCGACGGGCTGCTGAAACCCTCGGTTGATCGGGTGTTTGCGTTTGACGATGTGGTGGCGGCGCACCAGTACATGGAAACCTGCCCGGATCGCGGTCGAGTCGTATTGCGGGTGGCGGATTAAACGCTAGGTTGCCGCCGAGCTTTAGGGGCTCGGCGTTCAGGTTGGGCATGATCAGGTATCGCAATGGTGGGTTACGCGGCGCACACAATCCGTCGTTGTTCTTGCGGAC
>JBBKVZ010000420.1:0-5236 GCA_037968715.1 Pseudomonas sp. | reverse complement strand
AAAGACTATCGCCAGACGCTAGAACCCCGCCTGTACTATCTCTACGTACCAGAGAAAGAGCAGACCGACATCCCGATCTTCGACAGCAGCGAAAGCACCTTCAACTATGCCTCATTGTTTCGTGATAACCGCTTCAGCGGCCGCGATCGGATCGGCGACGAAAACAAACTATCGCTAGGCGCGACCAACCGCTGGATCGAAGCCAACGGTTTTGAACGGCAGACCTTTAGCGCCGGTAAAGCCGCTTACTTTGCTGATCGCAAGGTGCAGATGCCGGGCATCGACTACCGCACCCGTGAAGACTCAACGTCGTCGACCTCGCCCTATGCCTTTGAGTACCTGTATCGCTTTAACCGCGACTGGCGCCTGTCGTCCGACCTTAACTACGACGACAACACCAACACCACTCGTTCCGGCAGCGCGATGTTCCACTACCAGCCGGAGAACAACCCCAACAAGGTGGTTAACCTCGGCTATCGCTACAGCAATGACACCGTGGTCTACAACTCAGAGTCTGGCCAATGGCAACAGGGTGGCGATTACACCGACCCGGTGACTGGCAAGGTTATCAAGGATTACTACAAGATCAGTCAACACGACTTCTCCACCATCTGGCCGATGGTGCCACAGTGGAATGCTATCGCCCGCTGGCAGTTCGATTACAACCAGAATCGCACCCTCGAAGCCTTCGGTGGCTTTGAATACGACAGCTGCTGCTGGAAGTTGCGCCTGATTAACCGTTACTGGGTCAGCAATGACCAGGTTAGCCTCTCCACCAGCCAGAACGAACAAGCTGATCACGGGATTTTCCTGCAAATAATTCTCAAAGGTCTTGGCGGCGTTGTCGGTAACAAGACAGAGTCTTTCCTCGACCAAGGCATTCAAGGTTATCGTGAACGTGAAGATCAAGCTTTCTGATTGTCTGCGCCCGCTCCTGCTGAGCGCAGTATTTCTCGGTACTTCGGCGCAGGCCGAAGTACAACAAATCAACCGCGTAGTGGCGATCGTCGACACTGACGTAGTCATGCAAAGCCAGCTAGATCAGCGTGTGCGCGAAGTGCAGCAAACCATCACCAAACGCGGTGATACGCTGCCACCGCAACACGTACTAGACCAGCAAGTGCTTGAGCGCTTGATCATCGAGAATATCCAGCTGCAAATGGGTGATCGTTCGGGCATTCGCATCTCCGACGAAGAGCTTAACCAAGCCATCGGCACGATTGCCCAGCGTAACAATATGACCTTGGAGCAGTTCACCAGCGCCTTGCAACGCGACGGTTTGTCCTACGACGATGCCCGCGATCAAATCCGTCGCGAAATGATCATCAGCCGGGTTCGTCAACGCCGTGTGGCGGAGCGCATTCAGGTCAGCGACCAGGAAATTGAAAATTTCCTAACGTCGGAAGTTGGCAAGCTGCAGCTGTCTGTCGAGTACCACCTAGCCAATATTCAGGTGCGCGTACCTGATGGCGCATCGTCCAGCGTAATTCAAGCAGCCGATCGCCGCGCCAAAGAGCTTTATCAACAACTGCAACAAGGCGCCGACTTTGCTCAGCTGGCCATTGCCAGTTCGGCCAGCGATACCGCACTTGAAGGTGGCGATATGGGCTGGCGCAAAGCGGCCCAGCTACCTGCACCCTTTGACGTAATGATCGGCGCTATGAAAGTCGGCGAAGTCAGCGAGCCGATTCGCACCCCAGGCGGCTTTGTCTTAGTCAAACTGCTAGAACAACGCGGCGGCAACGATCAGGTGCGTGACGAAGTGCATGTCCGGCACATACTGATCAAACCGAGCGAAATCCGTAGCGAGCAAGAGACCCAGCACCTTGCCCAGCGTATTTATGAGCGAGTGATGACTGGCGAAGACTTCAGCGAACTGGCTAAAAGCTTCTCAGAAGACCCAGGCACTGCATTAAATGGTGGCGATCTGAACTGGATTGACCCTAACGCCCTAGTGCCAGAGTTCCGTGCAGTAATGGCCAAAACTGAAAGCGGTGACGTTTCCAAGCCATTCAAAACCAGCTACGGGTGGCACGTTTTGCAGGTTATGGGCCGTCGCGCCACAGATGGCAGCGAGCAGTTTCGCAAGCAGCAAGCCGTCAACGTGCTGCGTAACCGCAAATACGAAGAAGAACTGCAAGCGTGGTTGCGGCAAATCCGCGACGAGGCCTACGTAGAAACCAAGCTGTGAAAGCACAGCGCTTTGCGGTAACCCCCGGCGAGCCCGCAGGCATTGGTCCCGACCTATGCCTGCTGCTCGCAGCAAAGAGCCAGCCGCATCCGCTGATCGCGATTGCCAGCCTCGAGTTGCTGGCCGCACGCGCCAAGCAGCTTAATCTGCACGTACAGTTACTCTCAGCCGGCCCAACTAACTGGCCGACGCATGCCGCGCCGGCGGGTAGTTTGTATGTCTGGGACACTCCGCTGCACGCCCCGGTAATTGCCGGTCAGCTTGACTCGGCCAATGCTGCTTACGTCCTAGAAACTCTCGAACGCGCCGGACACGGCTGCATAGACGGCACTTTTGCCGCGATGATTACCGCCCCCGTACACAAGGGCGTAATCAATGATGCCGGCATTGCGTTCTCCGGCCACACCGAATTTCTCGCAGACCTGACTCACGCCGAACAAGTGGTAATGATGCTTGCCACTCGTGGCCTGCGTGTCGCCCTGGTGACCACCCACTTACCCCTACGTGACGTGGCCGACGCCATCACCGATGAGCGCCTAGCCCGCGTTAGCCGCATTTTGCATGCCGACTTGGTGCACAAATTCGGCATTCCTGAGCCGCGCATTCTGGTTTGCGGACTCAATCCGCACGCCGGAGAAAGTGGCCACATGGGCCGCGAAGAGCTCGACATCATTGAGCCCTGCCTGGCTAAACTGCGCAGCGAAGGCCTCAACCTTATCGGCCCATTGCCGGCTGACACCTTATTCACCCCGAAATACCTTGAGCACTGCGACGCAGTTCTGGCCATGTACCATGACCAAGGCTTACCGGTATTGAAGTACAAAGGCTTTGGCGCGGCGGTGAATATCACCCTCGGCCTGCCGATTATTCGCACCTCCGTGGATCACGGTACGGCGCTGGATCTAGCCGGCAGCGGCAAAGTCGACACCGGCAGCCTGCAAGTTGCTTTAGAAACCGCCTACCAAATGGCCGACAGTTGCGCGCAACAGCCCTAACTACGGCAATTGCACGGACAAATTTAGTCGCGCCCGATTTCACTGTTAAACTGCTCGGTCTTTGTATTGCGCTTTAAGCTGCTCGCTTAAAGTTTGGAGCTGTTGCCATGTCCGAAAACAATCAACACCGCGCGCGCAAGCGCTTCGGTCAAAACTTCCTGCATGACGCTGGCGTGATTCATCGCATCATGCGCGCCGTCCACGCCCTGCCCGGCGAGCGTTTACTGGAGATTGGCCCCGGCCAAGGCGCACTCACCGGCGACTTGCTCAGCAGCGGTGCACAACTGGACGTGATCGAAATCGACCGTGACCTGGTCAGCATGCTCACTCAGCAGTTTGCCGACAACCCGGCGTTTCATATGCACCAGGGCGATGCGCTGAAATTCGACTTTAACAGCCTCAATCCTGAGCCGCGCAGCCTGCGCGTTGTCGGCAATCTGCCGTACAACATCTCCACCCCGCTAATTTTCCACCTGCTGGCCAACGCCACAGTAATCCGCGACATGCACTTCATGCTGCAAAAAGAAGTGGTGGAGCGTTTGGCAGCCACGCCCGGTGGCGGCGACTGGGGACGTTTATCGATCATGGTGCAGTACCACTGCCGGGTCGAGCACCTGTTTAACGTCGGACCCGGCTCGTTTAACCCACCGCCCAAAGTGGACTCGGCAATCGTGCGCCTCACTCCGCATGAAGTGCTGCCGTTCCCGGCCAAAGACCATCGTTTGCTTGAGCGAGTGGTCCGCGAAGCCTTTAATCAGCGGCGTAAAACCCTACGTAACACCCTCAAGGCGCTGTTATCCAGCGCAGAAATTGAAGCGGCCGGCGTTGATGGTAGCCTGCGCCCGGAGCAACTCGATCTGGCCGCGTTTGTCCGCCTGGCCGACCAATTGAGCCTGCAAGCAAGCCCGCAGACAAACGCCAGCTAAGCCCCTAGACTAAAACCTCGGCCATAGCGGGCCGTATTCTACCGGGCAGCCCTTTCAGCGGCCCGGATCGCAACGTGTGTGGGCCGCTCAGCCATCGGTTCAGGCCAACTCAAACGAGCTATTTGCCATGTCCGATCCCCGTTATCAGGTAGATGTCAGTGTCATCAGTCAATACCTAGCCGAGCAATCGCTGCCGGAACAAAATCGCTATGCGTTCTCTTACACCATAAGCATTAGCAATAACGGCCAACTGCCGGCCAAACTGCTTAGTCGGCACTGGGTGATCACCGATGGTGACGGTCGCGTGCAAGAAGTTCGCGGTCCAGGGGTAATTGGTCAGCAACCCCTCATCGCACCCAATGAGCAACACACCTATAGCAGCGGCACGGTAATGACCACCTGCGTTGGCACCATGCAGGGCAGCTTCCAAATGCTCGCCGACGACGGCAAAAAGTTTGACGCCATCATCGCGCCCTTTCGCTTAGCTGTTCCAGGCGCACTGCACTAATGACTACCTATGCCGTCGGCGATCTGCAAGGTTGCCTGCAGCCGCTAAAGTGCCTACTCCAGGAAGTCGCCTTCGACCCCAGCAAGGACCGCCTATGGCTGGTCGGCGACTTGGTTAATCGCGGACCGCAATCGCTTGAAACTCTGCGTTTTTTGTATGCCATGCGCGACTCACTGGTCTGCGTACTGGGCAATCACGACCTGCACTTATTAGCCGTCGCGCACAACATCGAGCGGCTGAAGAAGAACGACACCCTGCAAGAAATACTCGACGCCCCAGATCGCGCAGACCTACTCAACTGGCTACGTCAGCAAAAAATGCTGCACTACGACCCTGAGTACAACTGCGTACTGGTGCATGCCGGCATCCCCCCGCAGTGGACGCTGGAAAAAGCCCTTAAACGTGCTGCCGAAGTCGAAGAAGTTCTCAAGGACGACATACGCCTGCCGGTGTTTCTCGATGGTATGTACGGCAATCAGCCAACCCTGTGGAACAAGGACCTCCACGGCGTGACGCGCCTACGGGTGATTACCAACTACCTGACCCGCATGCGCTTTTGCACCCAAGAAGGCGACCTCGACCTAAAAAGCAAAGAAGGCCTGGACAGTGCCCTGCC
>JBBKVZ010000419.1:0-3825 GCA_037968715.1 Pseudomonas sp. | reverse complement strand
GGAGTTTGCTCGGGACTGTCGTCCTTATTTAGGCTCACTTGGCGTCCAACTGTGCCAACAGGCTGACCATCTCAAGGGCCGACAATGCAGCTTCGCCGCCTTTGTTACCGGCCTTGGTGCCGGAACGCTCGATGGCTTGCTCGATCGAGTCAACCGTCAACACGCCGAAAGCCACCGGTACGCCGAATTCCATCGACACTTGGGCCAAGCCCTTGGTGCATTCACCCGCCACGTATTCAAAGTGCGGGGTGCCACCACGAATCACTGCGCCGAGGGCGATGATCGCAGCGTACTCGCCACGCTGAGCAACTTTTTGGGCCACCAGCGGAATCTCAAACGCGCCTGGGGCACGGATGATGGTGATCTGACTTTCGCTCACGCCGTGGCGTACCAAGGTGTCAATCGCACCGCTTACCAGGCTTTCCACCACGAAGCTGTTGAAACGGCCTACCACTAGGGCAAAACGGCCTTGGGGGGCGATGAAGTTACCTTCGATAGTCTTCAGGGTCATGGGCATTCTCATATCTATATAAAGAGCGGACGCGCGAGGTGCACGCCTAGTGAATTATTAAAGCCCAGCTAGGGCCAGTGCAGCTGTGGGTCTGTTCAAAGGTTGCGAGCTAGAGCCAGACAAGGCAAAAAAGGCCGAGGGAGCGGATTTTACTGCTGTAAATGAGCATCCCGAGGCCATTTTTAACGCAGTATGGCCGACGCGCAGCAGCCTTTGGGCAGGCCTACTATTCGGCGGGTAGGTATTCTACTACCTCCAGATCAAAACCGGATATCGCATTGAACTTCATTGGTGCACTCAGCACGCGCATTTTACGCACGCCTAAGTCACGCAGAATTTGTGAACCGGCGCCTACAGTGCTGTAGGTGGTTGGGTTTGCCGGGGCAGCATCGGCACCCAGCTGACGCTCAAGGTGGGAGAGTAACTCCTGACCACTGAGCGGATTACCCAGCAGCAACACCACACCGCTGCCAGCTTCAGCCACTTTGGCCATGGCGGCACGCAAGCTCCAGCGCCCTGGCTGATTAACCATAAACAGGTCGCGCAGCGGCTCCATGTTGTGCACGCGCACCAAGGTTGGCTCTTCAGCGCAGATTTTGCCAAGCGTTAGGGCCATGTGCACATCACCTTCCACCGAGTCGCGGTAGGTGACCAGATTGAACGAGCCCAGCTCGCTGTCTAGCGGCTGCTCGGCGATACGCTGTACGGTGCGTTCGTGCAGCAGACGGTAGTGAATCAGGTCGGCGATGGTGCCGATTTTGATGTCGTGCAGCTTGGCGAATTCCTCCAGCTCCGGACGACGAGCCATGGTGCCGTCGTCGTTCATGATTTCGCAGATCACCCCAGACGGCTCAAAGCCACCCATGCGCGCCAGGTCGCAGGCCGCTTCGGTGTGCCCGGCACGGGCCAATACGCCACCCGCCTGGGCCATCAGCGGGAAGATATGTCCAGGGCTGACGATATCTTCGGCCTTAGCACCGGGGGCTGCGGC
This sequence comes from Pseudomonas sp., assembly GCA_037968715.1. GTDB lineage: Bacteria > Pseudomonadota > Gammaproteobacteria > Pseudomonadales > Pseudomonadaceae > Aquipseudomonas. The sequence continues at coordinate 2,323 of JBBKVZ010000419.1, read as the reverse complement.
AGCCTGCACAGTGCACGCGCGATCGGCGGCGGAAATACCGGTGGTGACACCCACGGCCGCCTCGATCGACACAGTGAACTTAGTGCCAAACCCAGAGCCATTGCGCGGTGCCATCAACGGCAACTTAAGCAGCTCGCAACGCTCGCGGCTCATTGGCATGCAGATCAAGCCACGGGCAAAGCGGGCCATAAAATTGATGTGCTCCGGCAGCACGCGCTCGGAGGCCATGATCAAATCGCCTTCGTTCTCGCGGTCTTCGTCATCCATCAGAATGACCATTTTGCCTTGGCGGATGTCTTCAACCAGTTCTTCGATGCTGTTGAGCGCCATGGGGCGGCTCCTTTAATAAGGTGTGCAAAAAATCGTCATAACTCAGCCCCTGTAAAAATCTAGCGAGCGACGGTTAGGCAAGGCAAAAACAAACCAGAACGCGCAGTTTACAGGTTGTAAATGAGCACTTTGAGCTTGTTTCTAACGGTGCATAACCGAGCGCAGTAATTTTTACAGGGGCTGAACGCTTACTCAGGATTTAAGGTAACCATGGGCCGCTAAAAAACCCTCGGTAATACTCGATGCTTTTGGCTCTGCGGCCTGGTCACCGAGCAGCAAACGCTCCAGATAACGCGAGATCAAATCAACTTCGAGGTTCACCAAACGCCCCGGCCGGTAGTCGGCCATGATGGTTTCACCCAAGGTGTGCGGAACAATAGTCAGCTCAAACTCGGCGCCATTCACACTGTTCACCGTGAGGCTGGTGCCATCTACAGTGATTGAGCCTTTCAGCGCAATGTACTTGGCCAACTCGCGGGGCGCGCGGATTTTAAACTGCACGGCGCGGGCACTCTCTTCGCGCGCCAGCACTTCGCCAACGCCATCGACATGGCCACTAACCAAGTGCCCGCCCAGACGACTGGTAGGCGTTAAGGCCTTTTCCAGATTAACTTTGCTGCCGGTTTTTAAATCGATAAACGCGCTGCAGGCCAGGGTTTCTCGACTTACATCGGCCCAGAAACCGTCGCCGGGTAACTCTACGGCGGTTAAGCAGACGCCATTCACAGCGATGCTGTCACCCAATTTGACGTCGCCCAAGTCGAGCTTGGCGGTCTTTACATAAACACGTACATCGCCACCCTTAGGGCTGAGAGCGTGCACGGTACCAATGGCTTCGATGATGCCGGTGAACATGCGGCCTCCTAGCGGACTCAAAAAAACTCAAAAAATTAACGGCTGCGACAAATACAGCGCGCGATTATACGTGCTGCGCCGCGATGGGTACGGCGATGATTCGCCAGTCGTCGCCGACTGCGCGCATTTCAACAATTTTCATGGCTGGCGCATCGGCCATTTTCGCCAGTGGCCACTCCAGTAACGGCCGACCACTGGAGCCAAGAAACTTGGCAGCCATAAATAGCTGAAATTCATCGACCAAGCCTTGCCGGGCAAAAGCACCGGCCAAACGCGGGCCAGCCTCGACCAACACTTCATTGGCGCCGCGCGCCGCTAATTCAAGCAGCAGTTTGCGTAAATCTACATGGCCATTGGTACCGGGCACGGCCAGCAACTGATGGCCGTCATCGAGAAACCGCTCGCGCGCCGCAGCCGCCGCACAGGTGGCCACCAACGCCGAGCCGGCCTGATAAAACGGTGCTGACAACGGCACCCGCAGGCGACCATCGACCAACACCCGCAACGGCGGGCGGGTCATGGCCAGGGCAGTTAGTTCGGCATTCAGGCCTAATTCATCCGGGCGCACAGTGAGGCGAGCGCCGTCAGCCAGCACGGTATCGGCACCCGTCAGCACGATGCTTGAGCGGGCGCGCAAACGTTGCACCGCAGCCCGCGCCGCCGGCCCGGTTATCCACTGGCTTTCGCCACTGGCCATGGCAGTGCGGCCATCCAGACTCATCGCCAGCTTGACCCGCACCAGCGGCAGGCCATGTTCCATGCGCTTAACAAAGCCGGCATTTAGCTGGCGTGCCTCAGCCTCAAGAACACCGCAATGCACAGTAATGCCCGCCGCCTGTAAGCGCGCCAAGCCACTGCCGGCTACCTGCGGATTGGGGTCTTGCATGGCCACCACTACCCGCGCCACGCCGGCCTGCACCAGCGCATCGGCACACGGCGGCGTGCGCCCGTGATGGCTGCATGGTTCCAACGTTACGTAAGCAGTTGCGCCAAGGGCTTTGCCGCCGGCCTGACGCAGGGCATACACCTCGGCATGCGGCTCGCCAGCCCGCGCATGCCAGCCTTCGCCGACGATGCTCGCGCCCTGCACGATGACGCAGCCAACGCGTGGATTGGGGTGCGTGGAATACAGGCCATT
>JBBKVZ010000418.1:0-7881 GCA_037968715.1 Pseudomonas sp. | reverse complement strand
GGTGGAGTTGGAGGTGCCAAAATCGATACCGAGGGCATTGGCGGGAAGATCGAGACTCATGCGACGTGCGTTCCGAGAAAAAACGGCCGCGCAGTGTATGCGAGTGCGCCGCTGGATGCCTGAGAAAATACACACCGCACATCGATCGACAACTTAGGCTGACCGCGCAAGACCACTGCTCTGGGCGTTTCCTCGACTGCCCACAACGGCTGGACTAAGCTGTCCGTACGAGTGCGGATTCGGCGCGGAGGCGGTATGAGCGGTGGCTGGGGGTTAGCAACTAGGCGATTTAAAGGCTGGCTTGTCGCCGTTCCGCTGCTTGCGCCGCTGGGCGCGCAAGCAGCGGAGTTGGTGCTGTACACCGAAGAAAATCCGCCGCTGAACTTTACCCGTGACGGGCAGATAACTGGTTTCTCCACCGATCTGGTGCGTGCCTTAGTGGCGCGCAGCGGCGATACCGTACGCATTGAAATGGCGCCCTGGACCCGTGGTTATACGCTGGTTAAGCAGCGGGCTAATGTTGGCCTGTTCAGCACCGCCCGCACCCCGCAGCGTGAGGCACTGTTGCAGTGGGTTGGGCCATTTTTTGAATCGAATACCTGCTTCTATTCCCGTCTCGGAGCCGGAGTGAAAGTTAATAGCTTGGCCGAGGTTGCCACTGCCGGGCGCTTGGCCGTGCCGCGTGAGTGGTACAGCCATGAGTTCCTTTTGAACCATGGGGTGGGCAATATTTTTACCGTAACTACCCCGGAAAGAATGATGCTGATGTTTGCTCATCAGCGCATTGAATTGATTGTTTCCAGTGACACAGGCTTGCCGGCCTTACTGGCAAAACAGGGCATGACGCCAGCGCAAGTCGAGCGCCAACTGTGTTTTATGCGCCACGATCCCTCACTGGCTTTTTCGCTGCAAACTGACGCAGCGCTGGTGGCGCGCTGGCAGTTGAATTTGCAGGCGCTCAAACATGAAGGCGTTTACACGAGCATTTATCAACGTTGGTTTCCAGGCCAAGAGCTGCCGGCAAGATTGCTTGAGGACTCGCCGGCGCCGGCTGAATAACTCACCTAGCGCCCTCCGCTTGCTCGCGCGGGAGTATGCTGTGCGAGTAACGCCGGAGAACCTGCGCGCCAGTCTGGTTTGCCGGATTCGTTTTCCATGTTATCTCCTCCCGTGTCATGCGCAGCGTCTGCCGCGTGGTTCAGTCCGTTAGCCGCGTAGAACCTGCCTATGTGCCTTGCTGTAGGCGACAAACGACTGACTAGTAACGCTCATTAGCTGGAATACCCATGCACAGAATGTCCCATCAACAATTGCGCAGCGACTTTCGCGCTCTGCTTAGTAGCCAACGGTGTTATCACACCGCTTCTGTATTCGACCCGATGTCGGCGCGGATCGCCGCTGACTTGGGTTTTGAGGTGGGTATTTTGGGCGGCTCGGTGGCGGCCTTGCAGGTTTTGGCGGCGCCCGACTTTGCCCTGATTACCCTTAGCGAGTTTGTCGAGCAGGCCACGCGGATCGGGCGGGTGGCGCGCCTGCCGGTGATTGCCGATGCCGACCATGGTTATGGCAATGCGCTAAATGTGATGCGCACCGTGGTTGAGCTGGAGCGCGCAGGCGTGGCGGCATTAACCCTAGAAGACACCTTGTTGCCCGCGCAATTCGGTTGTAAATCCACCGATTTGATTAGCGTTGCGGAGGGCGTTGGCAAAATCCGCGCAGCGCTGCAGGCGCGGGTCGACACCAGCATGGCGATTATCGCCCGCACCCATGCCGGATTGTTGTCGGTGGCCGAGGTGCTGGAACGTACGCAGGCCTACCAGCAAGCCGGCGCCGATGCTATTTGCTTGGTGGGCGTGCGTGACTTTGCCCACCTTGAGCAGATCGCCGCGCACCTGCGCGTACCCTTGATGCTGGTCACCTACAGCAACCCGGAACTGCGCGATGATCAGCGTTTGGCCAGCTTAGGTGTGCGTGTGGTGGTCGACGGCCACGGGGCTTACTTCGCCGCCATTAAAGCCACTTATGATTGCCTGCGCGAACAACGGCAAATCAGCACGGCCAGTGACCTGAGTGCCTCGGCGTTAGCCCTCAAGTACACGCATCCCGAGGACTATTTTGTTTGGGCTCGAGAGTTTATGGATGTGCAGGAGTAGCGCGCTTGCTGCGGGCTCGGCCTTAGTTGCCTTGCCAAACACATTCGAGGCGCCCATACCTGTAATCAAGTGGTGATGTTCAGGAGGCTATATGGCAGGTGGTTGGGTGGCCGATGGGGCCGTGCAAGCGCAAATTGACAGCAGCATTGACGATGCCGTGCAGCGTGCCCGTAACCAATTACCGACGGGCGACAGCCTCACTCATTGCGAGGCCTGCGCGGCAGAAATTCCGTTGGCGCGCCGCGCGGCAATCAAGGGTGTGCGGTTGTGCGTGGCCTGTCAGACTGAGCAAGATAAACAGCAGACCACGAGTGGTTACAACCGGCGCGGCAGTAAAGACAGCCAATTGCGCTAGCGCCGGCTTGCACGGCGGCTCGGGCGCTTAGCCGTATCGGCCAGCGTCGTCAGGCATATTTGAAGTTAAGCAATACGCGGTGCAACCTCGGGCAGTGCATGCTCGAGGAATTGTTGTTCACGCATGACCCAGGGTGGAGCGATGCAAATCAAGGATTACTACAAGGTGCTCGGGCTGCAACCGGGTGCGGACGATAAGGCCATCAAGGCCGCTTACCGCAAGCTGGCGCGCAAGTATCACCCCGACGTCAGCAAGGAAAAGAACGCCGAAACGCAGTTCAAAGAAGTGTCGGAAGCCTACGAAGTGCTGAAAACCGCCGAGAAGCGTGCCGAGTACGAAGAGTCGCGGCAGAACGCGCAATACGGGCGGTCTGCTCAGACGCCGCCAGGTTGGCAGTCGCGCGGCAATGCCGGCTTTGGCGAGCAGTTTGGTGCTGGCCAAGAGCATTCCGACCTCTTCGAGTCGCTGTTTGGCGCAGGCCGTGCGGGCGGCCAGCAAGGCCGTGGTCGCAGCAACGCCAGAAGGGGCCAAGACGTGGAGATGGAACTGCCTGTTTTGCTCGAAGAAACCCTGATGGACGAGGCCAAGAAGGTCGCTTTTCAAGTGCCGCAGTACAACGCCGTAGGTCAGGAGCAGGGCAGCGTTAATAAGACCTTGAATGTGAAGATTCCGGCCGGTGTGACCGACGGTGAACGTATTCGCCTCAAGGGCCAAGGCGCGCCGGGCTTTGGCGGCGCGGCGAATGGTGACCTGTACCTGATTATCCGCTTAGTGCCGCATCCGCTGTTCGATGTTGAGGCGCACAACCTGATTCTCACTGTGCCGTTAGCACCCTGGGAAGCAGCGTTGGGCACCAAGGTGGCGGTGCCGACGCTGGGCGGCAAGATCAACCTGACTATTCCGGCCAATACCCAAGGCGGGCAACGCTTGCGGGTTAAGGGCAAGGGCTTGGTGAATAAGGCCGGTGAGCGTGGCGATTTATACGCCTTGTTCAAAATTGTCATCCCGCGCCAGAGCGATGAGCACTGCCAGCAGTTGTGGCAACAGTTGGCGGAGAAAGCGGCGTTTGATCCCCGTGCTGAATGGAGTGAATAACCATGAGCGACTTGTTGATTGTGCAGTTGAGTGTCGAGGAGTTTTGCCAGTCCGCTGAGCTTACGGCCGAGCACCTGCGCAAGTTGGTTGAACACGGCATTGTTCAGCCGTTTGGCGAGACGCCCGCGCAGTGGTTGTTTGATGTTGATGCGTTGGCACTGGCTAAGCGCGCGTTGCGCCTGCACCGCGACCTGCAAGTGCAGTGGGCTGGGGTGGCTTTGGCGCTGGAGTTGATGGACGAACTGGAGCATTTGCGCAGTGAAAACACGCAACTGCGCCAGCGCTTAAGTCGCTTCGAGCTCGAATAACGCAAACGCCCCAGCCGTTGCGGTGAGGCGTTTGCGCAGCGGCTGAGTGTTAAGCCAATAGTCGATGCCGCCAGCGCGGTTAAAACAAAAAGTAGCGCTGGGCCATTGGTAAGACGTCGGCTGGTTCGCACCAGAGCAATTGACCGTCGGCTTTGACTTGGTAGTTCTGCGGATCGACCTCGATATTTGGCAAGTAGCCGTTGTGAATCAAATCGCTCTTCTGCACGTTTCGGCAGCCTTTGACCACGGCAATCTGCTTCTGTAAGCCCAACTGTTGCGGCACACCAAGGTCCAGCGCGGCCTGGCTGATAAAGGTCAGACTGGTGGTGTGGCGCATGCCGCCGTAACTGGCAAACATCGGCCGATAGTGCACGGGCTGCGGTGTCGGAATCGAGGCATTGGCATCGCCCATCAGGCTGGCGGCAATCGCCCCGCCTTTGAGAATCAGCGTTGGCTTGACGCCGAAAAACGCCGGGCGCCAAAGAATTAAATCAGCGAATTTACCCACTGCAATCGAACCCACCTCATGGCTAATACCGTGGGTGATGGCCGGGTTAATGGTGTATTTGGCGATGTAGCGCTTGACCCGAAAATTATCGTTGCCGGCGGCGTCTTCGGCTAAGGGGCCGCGCTGCTGCTTCATCTTGTCGGCGGTTTGCCAGGTACGCAGGATCACTTCGCCGACCCGGCCCATGGCCTGACTGTCGGAGCTGATCATGCTGAACGCGCCCAGATCATGCAGGATGTCTTCGGCGGCGATGGTCTCGCGGCGGATACGGCTTTCGGCGAAGGCCACGTCCTCGGCGATGCTCGGGTCGAGGTGGTGGCAGACCATCAGCATGTCGAGGTGTTCGTCGATGGTGTTCTTGGTGAATGGCCGGGTTGGGTTGGTCGAACTGGGCAGCACGTTCGGCAGGCCGCAGGCCTTGATGATGTCGGGGGCGTGACCGCCGCCGGCGCCTTCGGTGTGATACGTGTGGATGGTGCGGCCCTTGAAGGCGGCCAAGGTGGTTTCGACGAAGCCGGACTCATTCAGGGTGTCGGTGTGGATCGCCACCTGCACGTCGTATTGGTCGGCCACGCTCAGGCAGTTATCGATGGCCGCTGGGGTGGTGCCCCAATCTTCATGCAGTTTTAAACCGATGGCGCCGGCCTTGATCTGCTCGATCAATGGCTCGGGCAACGAAACATTGCCCTTGCCGGTGAAACCGATGTTCATCGGGAAGGCGTCGGCGGCTTGCAGCATGCGCGCCATGTGCCACGGCCCCGGCGTCACGGTAGTGGCATAGGTGCCGGTGGCTGGGCCAGTGCCGCCGCCAATCATGGTGGTGGTGCCGCTCATCAAGGCCTCTTCGATCTGCTGCGGGCAGATGAAGTGAATATGGGTGTCGATGCCGCCCGCCGTGAGGATCATGCCTTCGCCGGCGATCACTTCCGTGGCGCCGCCGATGGCGATGGTCACGCCCGGTTGAATGTCTGGATTGCCGGCTTTGCCGATGGCGGCGATACGGCCGTCTTTCAGGCCTACATCGGCCTTAACGATGCCCCAGTGGTCGATGATCAGCGCGTTGGTGATCACCGTGTCGACCACATCTGCGGCGCACAGCTGGCTCTGGCCCATGCCGTCGCGGATCACCTTGCCGCCGCCGAACTTCACTTCGTCGCCGTAGGTGGTGAAGTCTTTTTCAACCTCGACCCACAGGTTGGTGTCGGCTAGGCGCACCTTGTCGCCGACGGTGGGGCCGAACATATCGGCATAGGCTTGGCGGGAAATTTTCATGCTGTGAATCCTGTCCGTAGGGTGGACAACGCGAAGCTTGTCCACCGTGAGTCTGCCGTGGTGGAAAAGCCTGCGGCGTTTTCCACCCTACGAAAATCTTTGCCTCAGAGATCGCCCATCACCCTGCCGGCAAAGCCGAATACTCGGCGTAAACCGGCCAGCTCCACCAACTCGACCTCACGACGTTGCCCCGGTTCGAAGCGCACCGCCGTGCCGGCCGCAATGTTCAGGCGCATGCCGCGTGAGCTGGGGCGATCAAAACTCAGGGCGTCATTGCTTTCAAAAAAATGAAAGTGCGAGCCGATCTGAATCGGCCGATCGCCGCTGTTGGCCACGGTCAGGGTCAAGGTGCGGCGGCCGACGTTAAGCTCGATCTCGCCGGGTTGGATCTGGTATTCGCCAGGGATCATGTCGGTGGCCTCAGGCTATGGGTTGGTGAACGGTGACCAGCTTGGTGCCGTCGGGGAAGGTGGCCTCAACTTGGATGTCGGCGATCATTTCCGGGATGCCGTCCATCACCTGTTCACGGCTCAAGAGGGTGGTGCCAAAGTGCATCAACTCGGCCACCGTGCGGCCATCGCGGGCGCCCTCCAATAAGGCTGCCGAGATATAGGCGATGGCCTCTGGGTAGTTCAGTTTCACCCCTCGGGCCAACCGCCGCTCAGCCACTAGGCCGGCGGTGAAGATGAGCATTTTGTCTTTTTCGCGTGGGCTTAAATCCATGAATCAGGTGCTCCAGATGCGGGGAGGGACGGCGTCGCGTCCGAGTAATGCGGGGCGTAGCAGGCGCCACAGCTCGATCAGCCAAGCGCGCGCGTGCAGCGCTTCACTGGCCAAACAGCGGGCCACCAGCAGGCCGGGTAATTGGCTGAGATCGCCACGCACCGCAGACGGCAGGTTGCGGCAACTCTCCAGCAGTTCGGGGCTAATCTCGCCGCTCATTATTAGCGTGGCAAATACCGGCTGGCCGGCGAGGCCAATAGCCGAGTCGAGCAGGCCGTCGTCGCCGCAGATGCGCTGACGTTCGTGCCAGAGCAATTGGCCGTCGCGGCGGATATCTAAATGGGCTTGGAAATGGCCGCTGTTAAAACGCTCGTCACAGGCCGGGCGACCTAGGGCGACGATGTCCCAGTAACACAGCTTGGCATCGCCTTCGAGGCTGATCTGCGTGCTCAGTTCGGCTTGGGCGCCGCAATAGACGATGCTTTCCTGCGGCAGCCACTCCAAGGTGGCGCCGGCCGCGACCTTGAGGTTTAGCTGTTGATAGGCCGGGCCGCTGGCGCGATACCACTTGGCCGCGCCGGGGCTGGTGATTTGCGCCCAAGCATCGGCGCCCAGCGTGGCACTGATAGCTAAACGGTCGCCACCGGCAATCCCGCCTGGTGGGTGCACGATTATGTGCTGACACACCTCGGGACCTTCGGCGTACAGGTGCTTTTGTACCCGTAGCGGTCCGCAGTGGCGGCGCAGGGTGGGCCGCGTGCTGGCCCCGAAACGGCCATAGCCCAGCTCCAGTTCGGCGTGCCAGCTGGGGGTGAAGAGGGCGGCGACAGGTGTGTTCATGGGTGATTCGACCTCTGCGCGCGGCGGGTGAAAGCGGCGCGGCCAATGGCGGGTTTCACCCGCCCTACGGCAAGGTTCAAATCGCCACCAGCCCACGCACGCCATCGGTTTCCATGCTGTCACCGCGACCTTGCTGGATGATTTCGCCGCGCGACATTAGCAAATAATGGTCGGCCAGTTCAGCGGCAAAATCATAAAACTGCTCCACCAGCAGGATGGCCATGTCGCCACGCTCGGCGAGCTTTTTGATCACCAGGCCAATTTCCTTGATCACCGACGGTTGAATGCCTTCGGTGGGCTCGTCGAGAATCAGCAAGCGCGGCCTGCTGGCCAGCGCGCGGCCAATGGCCAACTGTTGTTGTTGGCCGCCAGACAGATCGCCGCCACGGCGCAGTTTCATCTCGCGCAGCACCGGGAACAGCTCGTAAATAAACTCCGGAACTTGCTTGGCTTGGCTGCCGGGAAAACGCGACAAGCCCATCAGCAGGTTTTCTTCCACGGTTAGCCGGCCGAAAATTTCCCGGCCCTGCGGCACATAGGCAATACCGGCGTGCACGCGCTGGTGCGGCTTGAGATGGGTGATGTTTTGCTCTTCCCAGCTCACGCTGCCGTCTTTGGCGGGTAGCA
>JBBKVZ010000417.1:0-5774 GCA_037968715.1 Pseudomonas sp. | reverse complement strand
CCCAGCCAAACCTCGTCCGGTAAATTGGCATCCAGCTCATCCAGCCACTCGGATAAATCGGCCGAATCCATTGTTGGCAGCGGCTCCACCTGCACCCGCAAATGTGCCTGGACACCTTGCAGTGCAGCGGCCAGTGGGGCCAGTGGCTCGCAGCCCAAACCCCAGCCGGGCAACAAAATCAGTCGATTACGCATGTTCAGCCGCCACTGCATGTGCTGCAGCTAAGCGTGGCCAGCAGTCGGCCAACGCGCTGAGTAATTGCTCTAACTGCGCCTCGCTATGGGCGGCGCTGAGCGTCACCCGCAGGCGCGCACTGCCCGCCGGCACAGTAGGCGGGCGAATTGCAGTGACCAGCACGCCACGCTCGCGCAACAGGGCCGACAGTTGCAGGGCACGAGCACTGTCGCCAATCAGAATCGGCTGGATCGGGGTAGAGCTGTCCATCAGGCTCAAGCCTATCTCGGCGGCGCCTTGCCGAAAGCGTGCGATGAGTTTGTGCAGATGCGCACGGCGCCAGCTCTCAGTGCGCAGCAGCTGCAGGCTCTTCAGGGTGGCGCAGGCCACGGCCGGCGGCTGGCTGGTGGTATAGATGTAGGGGCGAGCAAACTGAATCATGGTTTCGATCAGCTCCTCGCTGCCAGCGACAAAAGCTCCGGCAGTGCCAAAGCCCTTGCCCAAGGTGCCAACCAAGACTTGCACATCATCCAGTCCCAAGCCGAAGTGCTCAACGATACCGCCACCGCCAGCCCCCAGCGGACCGAAGCCGTGGGCATCATCCACCAGCATCCAGGCCGCACGCTTGCGCGCCTCGGCGCAGAGTGCAGGCAAGTTGGCGAGGTCACCGTCCATGCTAAACACCCCATCGGTGACCACCAGGCAGTTGCCGCTGGCCTTGTCCAAGCGGCTGGCCAGACTCGGCGCATCATTGTGTCGATAGCGCGAAAACCGCGCGCCGCTGAGCAGGCCGGCATCGAGCAAAGAGGCATGATTGAGGCGGTCTTCCAGCACCGTATCGCCACGCCCGACCAGCGCCGTAACAGCCGCTAGGTTGGCCATATAACCGGTGGAAAAAAGCAAGGCGCGCGGCCGCCCGGTGAACTCTGCCAGCGCCTCTTCCAGCTCATGGTGTGGCGTGCTGTGACCGATCACCAAATGCGACGCACCGCCACCCACACCCCATTTGGCCGCACCCTGCTGCATAGCCTTAATCACCTCAGGATGATTGGCCAAGCCGAGATAATCATTCGAGCAAAACGCTAATAGCTGCTGACCATCGACCCACACCAGCGGACCCTGCGGGCTTTGCAGCTGCGGGCGCTGGCGATACAAATGGGCGGCGTGGCGCTGGTTAAGACGCGTGCTGAGATCGAAAGGCATATACATCACCGAAGGCGCCAGCTGGCTGACGATCGGCGTGTTGACCAATCGCCAGCAAGCTGACACCTAGATAAAAGTGGCTCAGGCCGAGGCGGCGTTATAAAACTGCGCGGAGTCGCGCTGCTCCAGCAAAGCCTGCTCAATAGCCGCCTGATGCACTTCGTCGGCGTACTCTTCATGGGCTTCCGGCTTGATGCCGAGGCGAGCAAACAACTGCATGTCTTTGTCGGCTTGCGGGTTGGCCGTGGTCAGCAGTTTGTCGCCATAGAAAATCGAGTTAGCTCCAGCCAAGAAGGCCAGCGCCTGCATTTGCTCATTCATCGCCTCGCGGCCAGCCGACAGACGCACGTGCGATTGCGGCATTAAGATACGCGCCACGGCGAGCATACGGATGAAGTCGAACGGATCGACATCGTCGGCATTTTCCAGCGGCGTGCCTTTGACCTTCACCAGCATATTGATCGGCACCGACTCCGGGTGCTCAGGTAGGTTGGCCAACTGAATCAGCAACCCGGCGCGGTCGTCCAACGACTCGCCCATGCCGAGAATCCCGCCGGAGCAGATTTTCATCCCGGCATCGCGCACATAACCCAAGGTTTGCAGGCGCTCGCCATAGGTGCGGGTGGTGATGATGCTGGAGTAGAACTCCGGCGAGGTGTCGAGGTTGTGGTTGTAGTAATCCAACCCTGCGCCAGCCAGTGCCTGGGTTTGCTCAATATCAAGCTTACCCAGGGTCATGCAGGTTTCCAGGCCCATGGCCTTGACGCCTTTAACCATTTCCAGCACGTAAGGCATGTCTTTGGCGGACGGATGCTTCCACGCGGCGCCCATGCAAAAACGCGTCGAGCCAATGGCTTTGGCCCGCGCCGCTTCTTCCAGCACCTTTTGCACTTCGAGGAGTTTTTCTTTCTCCAGGCCGGTGTTGTAGTGACCCGACTGCGGACAGTATTTGCAGTCTTCCGGGCAGGCACCGGTTTTGATCGACAGCAAGGTGGAGACCTGCACCCGGTTAGGGTTGAAGTGCTCGCGATGCACCGTTTGCGCCTGAAACAGCAAGTCATTAAACGGCTGTTCAAACAACGCCCGAACCTCGGCCAACGACCAATCGTGGCGCAAATTAGAGCTCAGGGCTGGGGCGTTAATTGAAGCGCTCATCTAACGGTTCCTTAATAAGTAGTCGCTGGCTGCTAGAGTGAAACAGCCGCCAGCGGATATTGGTTATGGCTTGGGATAGATAGTTAAGGAAGCGTTATGCGCTGTCAACCAACTGACCACCGCTCGGTATACAAGTGGTTAAAAAAGCAACAACACTGCTTGCTGTGCGACGAACCCTGCGACCAACTTTTAGCCCTGTGCAGCGACTGCGAGAGGCAATTACCGTGGCTGCACGGCCACTGTTTAAACTGCGCGTTACCACTGCCCTGCACAGGTCTCACCTGCGGTGCCTGCCTGCAACGCCCACCGAGTTTCACTCGGGTTGAGGCCGCCTGGCATTACAGCTTCCCGGTGGATGCGCTGATCAATCGCTTCAAACATCAAGGGCAATGGCCATTGGGACGCCTGCTGGGCGAGCTTTTGTCACATCATTTGCAACATGCTTTTAGCGAAGGCTTAGCCAGGCCCGATTTACTGCTGCCCGTACCACTGTCGCGCCAACGTTTGCGCCAACGCGGGTTCAACCAAGCCTTGATGCTCGCCACTTGGCTCAGTCAGATCTTGCACCTGCCGCTGCACGCCCAACTATTAGTGCGCAGCCACGACACCCCCGCACAACAGCAACTCACCGCCAGCGAGCGCAAACGCAATTTACGCCAAGCCTTTGCCCTCAGCGAGCCCAGCCCAATCAAGGGCCTGCATGTGGCGCTGATTGACGACGTGCTAACGACTGGCGCCACCGCCGAGGCCATTGCCCGCCTGCTGCGCCGGGCTGGCGCCAGGCGAGTGGATGTCTATTGCCTGGCGCGCACCCCGAAGCCAGGCGAAGGCTAAGCCACGCTTGACTTAGCCCGGCAAGTCGAGCAAATTTCGCTATATACAAAACACTATAGCGAACAGCCATGCCCGCCCTCAGCGCCCTCGCTCAGCACGTCACTCGCCGCCCGCAACGTTTGGCTCTGCTGGCCCAAGTCGGCGCCCTCGGTTCCATCACCGCCGCCGCCAAAGCCGTCGGGCTCAGTTACAAGGCCGCCTGGGACGCTATCGACGAACTCAACAATCTGGCCGCGCAACCCTTGGTCGAGCGCAGCGTCGGTGGCCGCGGCGGCGGCGGCGCGCGATTGTCTGCCGCCGGCACGCGCTTAGTGAACCTCTATCAGCGCTTAGAAAACCTGCAAGCCCAAGTGCTGCAAGCAGCTGAAGATGATGGCGACTTACAACTGCTCGGCCGCCTGCTGCTGCGCACCAGCGCCCGTAATCAGCTTGGCGGGCAGGTGTGCGCCATTCACTCGTACGGTCATCACGACCTGATCGAAGTGCAACTGCCCGCAGGCGCGCGCCTGCAGGCGCAAATTACCGCCGCCAGTACCAGCAAGCTGGAGTTACAGGTGGGCAGTAACGTGGTGGCGCTGATCAAGGCCGGTTGGCTCAGCCTGCAACCGCTAACTGCCGAGGCCGACCCACGGCTTAATCAGCTGCAAGGGCGCATCGAGCAGATCCTCCCAGCCGACGACGGCCCCAGCGAAATACGCATTGATTTGGGCAATGGGCAAACCCTCTGCGCCCTGCTGGCTGCCGCGCAATTGCAGAGCCTAGGGCTCAGCACCGGCAGCGCGGTGCGTGCGCAATTTAGCTGCAGCCAAGTATTGCTCGGCAGCCAACTCTAATCCCCGTTCAGCCGTTTAAGGACTGCTATGCGCCGCACAATTTTGTTTAGCCTACTCACCTTGCTGGCCAGCGCTCAGAGCCAGGCCGACGAGGTTATTCGCATTGCCGTAGCGGCCAATCTACTGCCGGTAATGGAGCAGATCAGCGCCGCCTATCAACAGCAGAGCAGCGACCGCATACAGCTGGCCGGCGGCTCTAGCGGCGCATTTTTCGAGCAAATCCAGCGCGGCGCGCCCTTTGATTTGTTCTATGCCGCCGACGCCGAACGCCCGCAAAAACTCGCCCAAGGCGGCTATAGCGAAGCGCCGCAAACCTATGCCTGCGGCCGCCTTGCGCTGTGGACCCCGAATGCCGCGCCGAACCTGCAGCACTTACCGGCCGGCAAGATCGCCATTGCCCAGCCCGATACCGCGCCGTACGGCAAAGCGGCGTTGCAGGTGTTACAACGCAGCGGCGTCTTGGAGCGCTATCAGGCGCGCTTGGTATACGGCCAAGACGTCGGTCAGGCTTTCCAGTTTGTCACCAGCCAAAACGCACCGAGTGGCTTGGTCGCCCTCAGCCAACTGACTGCCGCGCAGACGCCGCCAGCCCAGTATCAGCGGCTAGACAACGACCTGTATGAGCCCTTGGTACAGCAGCGCGTATTGATCGCCAAGGGCAGCAAACGCGCCGCCGCCGAACGCTTTATGCGCTTTTTCGATAGTCAGCGCAGCACCCTGACAATGGCCGGCTATGCCCTGCCCGGCGAGGCTGGCTGTGCTGCTAACTGATAGCGACTGGCAAGCGCTGGCGCTCACGCTGCAACTGGCGGCGGTTTCCACCGTCATTTTGCTGCTGTTGGGTTTACCGCTGGCCGCCTGGCGAGTGCGCAAACAAACCCGCTTGCGACAGATTCTCGATGCCGTATTGGCCCTTCCGCTGGTGCTGCCACCCACCGTATTTGGCTTTTATCTGCTGGTGCTCTTTGCCCCCAGCACGTTCCTCGGCGATAGCTGGATTTGGCTTACCGGCCAGCAACTGGCCTTCAGCTTTAACGGCCTAGTGCTCGGCTCGGTGATCTACTCCTTACCCTTTGTGGTGCAGCCACTGACCGTGGCCTTTCGCGAGATCCCACCCAGCCTGCTGGAGGCCGCCGCCAGCCTCGGCGCCAACCGCTGGCAGCGCTTTGTGCGCGTTAGCTTGCCATTGCTGCGACGCGGTTTACTGGTCGCCAGCACTCTGGCCTTCGCCCACACCTTGGGCGAATTTGGCGTAGTGCTGATGCTCGGCGGCAGTATTCCCGGTTCCACCCAAGTGGTGTCGGTGGCCTTGTTTCAGCATGTCGAGGCACTGCGCTATGCCGAGGCGCATCGCTTGGCAGCTTGCCTGCTGGGCATCTCCTTTGTTTTATTGCTGCTGGTTTATGGCTTGGGCGATAGCCGACGCAGCTCAGTGCTGCGCATCTAAAGCGGCAGATATATCTGTCGCTGGCCGGCGCGGGAGCACCAGCCAGCAAGCTCAGCAGCGTACACTGGTGCGCCCCGCCTTCCGGACTACCGCGCATGTCGCATCCCTTTGCCACCCTCACTCCCGAC
>JBBKVZ010000416.1:0-2739 GCA_037968715.1 Pseudomonas sp. | reverse complement strand
CTGGACAATCGCTCGCTGCGGCTGAACTTTGAAGTGATGCTGTTAACCGTCGATCGCGACTTTGCCAGCAGCGTTGAACAGATGCTCAATGCGGACTTTGCTCTGTCGCGGCAAATAAGTATTCAAGAGGGCAGCCAACTCAGCTGGCTGCCACGGTTATGGATGCGTCTAACCCTATTGTTCGCTCCCGTTTTATAAGGCTATGTCCTAGTTATGTGTTGCAGGCCCTATTTTGTAGGGTGGGCTTTAGCCCACCCTACGTTTTGCACTCAACACGTAGCGGGTAAATATCCTTTTATAACGGCAGCCGAGCAGGGTGGGACGTTTTAGGCCGAACGCACAACCTGACATGCGCCTGATGTATAAGCTTCATTCGGCATTAATTTACCTGCGGCCCATTGAGGGGCCGCCCTGGATATTTAGGAGTAACCATGGAACCGGCATTTACCTTGTTCGTAGGCATGTTCACCACCTTACTGGCGATTATTAATCCGCTGGAGGCGATTCCGGTATTTCTCGGTCTGATGCAGGGTAAATCCGAAGCTGAGCGCCTTAGGGTAGCGAGCAAAGCCTGTATCTATGTGCTGCTGCTGATGTTCTTCTTCCTGATCTTTGGCAACGTATTACTGCGCCTGTTCGACGTACCGCTGAGCATGGTTCGGGTGGTTGGTGGGGTGATTCTGATGCGCATCGGTTTTGAGCTGTTTTCGCCCTCAGAGAGCGGCGGCGGCATGATTCCACGCGGTGGCAATGGCGAACAGGACATGGCCTTTATTCCGATGGCTATGCCGATTATGTTCGGCCCCGGAGCCATCGCGACGGTGATAGGGCTGACCACCACGATTAAAACTTCCGAGCGAGCCTTTGTGTCTTTTGCAGCGGTAGTGCTGGCGATGTTGGCGTGTATGTTGACCGTCTACCTGTCGCTGCGCTACGCAAAAGTCATCCTCAATAAAATCGGCGCGCAAGGCATCGACGCCGCAACGCGGATCGTCGGCTTCTTTGTCGCGGCCATGGGCGTGGGGCTGATCTTTCACGGCTCGGTAGAGTTTTTGCAGTCTTATGGCGTGTTGCTGGGCGGTGTCGCAGGGCATTGAGTCGTGCTAGCAAGTGTCTAGTCCCCTAATCGAAGTAGAACGGACCCATGCGTAAAGCCGAACGATTGTTTCAATTGGTAAATCTGATCCGCGCCCAACAGCCAGTTACGGCCGAACAACTGGCGCAGCGTATCGGCGTGTCGGTGCGGACGATTTATCGCTATATCGACGACCTGTCCCTTAGCGGCATTGCCTTGTACGGCGAACCGGGCCGTGGCTACTCGTTGCAGGATGGTTTTGAGTTGCCGCCGCTGACCCTCAGTCAGGACGAAATTGCCGCCTTGATGCTCGGTGTCGAACTGTTGTCAACCTCGAGTGGCTCGGATTTGGCGGCGGCTGCACGGTCGTTGTTAAGCAAAATTGGCGCGGTGTTGCCCGCTCGCAGTATCGACCCCAGCAGTGCGCCCGTACGGGCCTTGAGTACCCAGTTGCGCGGCGAGCAGTTACGTCATTGGGACGCTTCGCATCAAGCCATTTTGCAGCAGCGTCCGGTCAGTCTCAGCTACCTCAGTTTGGATCAGCAGCAGACTCAGCGGTTGATCTACCCGCTGGGTTTGTTTTATTGGGGTGGTAAGT
The DNA here is from genome assembly GCA_037968715.1 of Pseudomonas sp. Classification (GTDB taxonomy): domain Bacteria; phylum Pseudomonadota; class Gammaproteobacteria; order Pseudomonadales; family Pseudomonadaceae; genus Aquipseudomonas. The sequence continues at coordinate 1,066 of JBBKVZ010000416.1, read as the reverse complement.
GGACGTTGGGCAGTTGGTGCACGTTGCGCGGCGGTTACCGGGATTTTCGCCTCGACTGCATACAAGCGCTGACGCTGCAGGAGTCGACCGAATCGCTAGGCGGCGAGATTAATCTGGGCGCTTATATGCGTTACCAAGCGCAGCAATGGCAGGCAAAAATCGTCAGCGACTACTGACACTACGTTGTCAGTAGCGCTGTTTATGCTGGGCACTCTTAAATTCGCAATGAGAGCGCCGCAACATGACCCATTCACATGTACTAGAAGTTGCCATTTTTACCGTTAAACCTGGCTATCAAGGCGATATGCCGGCGCTGCGCGCGGGACTGCGCGAAGTGCTAAAAGGCTTTGCCGGATTAATTGAGTTCTACGCGTATAGCCCAGTGCACGACGGACAGACCTTTGCCGACATTGCCAAGTGGGACAGCCTCGACAGCGCCACGGCGGTGGCCGATGCGTTCGCCGCCGGCGACCCGCGCTTTGCACCCTATATGCAAGCCATCGACGACTTGGTATTTATGGGTCACTTCAGCCCGCAAGCAGCTAGTTAATTGCGGGTTTTTCGGGCGGGTTACACCGGCGTTTGCAGGCCGGCTTGCTGGTGATACTCGGCTGCGGCGCCCAGCAGCCAGTCGCGAAACGCCTGCAAGGTGGTCGACTCGACTTTACGCTGCGGCACCATCAGGTAATAACCCTTGTCGCTGGGGTAGCTGTACGGGTGGGCGATAGCTAAGCGGCCTTCAGCCAGCTCGCGCTGGATTAAAAATGGTGGAATCAAGGCGATGCCCATCTCATGCATGGCTGCCTGGGCGAGCATCGAGAACAGCTCATAACGCGGCCCGCTCATGTCGCGCGGTACGTTCAAGCTTTGGCTATTGAACCACTGGCGCCAAGCGTAGGGGCGGGTGCTTTGTTGCAGCAGCGGCAGGTTGGCGATCTGCTCGGCACTCAGCTGGCTGTGCTCGGTCAAAAGCCTCGGGCTGCACACTGGCACGAGGTTTTCGTGCATCAAGAACGAGGCTTCAGTACCGGACCAATCGCCGTCGCCAAAGTAAATCGCCGCGTCC
>JBBKVZ010000415.1:0-5144 GCA_037968715.1 Pseudomonas sp. | reverse complement strand
ACTGGTGAGGGCCAGACGCAGCTCGTTTTTCAACTCACTGCGGGTGCGCAGGCTTTGCTGCAAACCGCCGATGCTTTGTTTAAGCAACTTGGCGGCATTCAAGGCTAGGGCTTCACGGTCATCCTCATCGAGGTCGTCCAATGGCACCCCTAATGCCTCACCAAACTGCTGCCAAAAACTCTGGGTCAAAGGCACTTTGGCGGCCGGCGCGGCTGGGCGTACTGCCGGCGCTGCCGGCTGCACCAACTCCGGCAAGGGTAAGTTTTCCATGTCGATTTGGGCGTAGTCACGCTGCTGCGCTGCACGCTGATGGGGGTGGAGGATTGCGGTTAAATCATCCACTTGGGCATACACCCGTTCTTGCTGGTCGATGGCCAGCAGCGGGTCTAAATCAAGGAAAGCATCGTCGGGGATGATGCTACCGGCCGACTGTACGCGGCCGATATCGCCTTCGAACAGCGCCGGGTCTTGCAGCAGGCGAGCGCGGATTTCGAAATCGCCCAGGCAATACACGCTGCCATGCTCGATGCGCTGCGGCTGGCCTTTATGCAGGCTGGCGCCGCTGTCTTTAAGCTGAATGCCGTTGCTGCTGGTGTCGGTCAGAAAGAACGCGCCATCGCGGTAATTAACTTGGGCATGCTGGCCCGATAACACCCGTTTACGATCAGGAATCACCCAGTCGCAATTCTCCGCCCGGCCGATCACGCCGCCGGCTTGTTTGAAAGTTTTAGTCGTCAGCAACCCCGGCACAAACTGCTGGGCGCTGACCACCTCAAAGACCAATTCCATGGCTATTACTCCTTAGTTTCAGTTGCTGCGGTTAACCGTGGTGGGCTCACCGAGCGGGCGATAATCAGCGTCGCTGTATTTGTAATTGCTGTTACAGCCGGCGAGGGCCAGCGCAAGGCTGAGCAAGGCGGCGGTGAAGTACGTACGGTGCATAAAGAATTTCCTTTTAGGTGTTCGGCAACCAGGGGTGCAGCGTCTGGCGGCGTAGGTATGTTCGGGTTAAATAGGGTCAGGCCAATGCTCTTTGGTTGCTGCTTTGCACACTGGCGAGCAGCTCTGCGTTGTGGATATCTTTTAACTGGCGCCACTCAGCAACTAGCGCGGCTATGTCTGGGCGCTGGCTAAGATCGCCGAAAATACTTTGCTTACTCACCACGCGCTTGGTTTGCTCCAGCAAGCGTTGTTGCGCCTGTGTGAGGCGCTTGAGTTGCTCGTCGCGCAGCTGGGTGATTTCAGTCAACCCTTGGTTGTAGAGCTGTAAAAGTTCGATCGTGGTCTTTTTCTGCAAACGATGGTTAGTGCTGTTCTTGGCTTTGGATTTGAACTGCTGGAATGAGCCGGACGGTTGCCAGTCGCGTAACTGCGCATTCAAATGCTGTAACTGCGGATAGATGCTTTGCGTCTCTTCAGGAGTCAGCAAAGCGCCATCGCGTTGATCGACGCTGGCAATCCAGCGCACCAGGGTGGTAAGCGCGGCGCGGCTGTAGCCGCCATCGCTGGAGTGCTCACTGGGCGATGGCAGACCTTGGCGCTGGGGCATGTCGCCGTCGAGGGCGATATCGGCCGCGTATTTTGCGCAGGCCTGCTCCGTGATGCTGGCGCAACCCGGTTGCCAGAGAATCGAAGCCTCGCTGCTGGCGCCTTCTTTGCGCGGCATAAAATGCCGCTGCTCGCCGTGATGCTCATAAGGGTCATCCTTAAGGTTGAGCAAACCGGCCAGTATCAGGGTGAGACCGAGCAATGGATTGGCCAGCGAACCCAAAATAATCGCCGTGCCGGGCAGCACCATCTTCCATTCGGCGTCCATCCAAGTGGCAGGTACGCCGGGTACTGGGTCGTTGTGATTGACTAGGCGGTGGTGCGTCAAGGCTTGTGCGCCTTGGGCAAAGGCACGGTCACCGGCACGGGGTGAGCCGAAGGTATAGAGCTGAAGGTTGTCCGACCAGTTGCGCCGCAGCCATTCTGCGAGCAGTAGAGCAATAGCCCCGCCGAGGCTGTGACCGCAAACGATCAGGGTCTGCTCCTCGGTATAGAACGCATCCATATAGCGTTGAATAAAAGGCTTGGCTGCTAAAAAAGCCTCATAGAAACCGCGGTGCGCCTGGCCGACGCCTTCTTGGTAGGGCACTTGGCGGGCATCCAAATCGCGACCGATGTCGGCCGTTTCCTGAGTGCCACGCACGGAAATGAGCATCACCTTGTCGTTGTGGGTGATAAAGGCCTGGGTTTCGGTGTCTTTGTCGTAGAGAAAATGCACCTCTTCCGGGTTATACCAGCCAGCTGCCGTCTCGGCCTGATAGCGCTCGGAGTCATAAGGCACCACCTCTAGGCGTTTGGAGTAGGGCACTTCTTCATACAGCAGGGGATAGCGGGCGGTATTGAACTGCGTCGGCTTGATCAGTTGTGGCAATTGCTCATGCAACACATGGCCGATACTGCCGGCGCGGGGGTAAGGTGGCGGCCGTGAAACATACGACGCTTTATCTGTTGCGACGTCGCTAAACGGCGCATATACAAAGGTGGTCATTACCGCGAGGTGGTAGGCATTGACTGCGCAAAAGGCTTTGTCTCGCGACAATAACGGGCTGTACGCACGCAGCGCCTTAACTTCCAGAACATGGTGCAACTTCGGCGTTAGAGCTATCCCTAATTCCTGAGTGGCAAGCCCGGCGCTTTGCTTGAGGGTGGTCGATGGCCGTGGCCACCAGTCTTTGTCGCTGGCAGGCAGATGCTTAGTGGCGGCGGCAAAATCACTGACCTCAACGCGGAGAAAACGCGCCTGCTCGCGCTGGGCCCGCGCTTCGGCTAGGTAGGTTTTGCCATCCGCATGGCGAGGACCGGTGGGAGATTGCTCGGCTGCGACTTGCAGGGCGGTTAGGGGGAGTTTGAATGCTTTCCGGTCAGTGAGGTGCTCGTACCACTCATCACCACCACTGTAGTTAGCTGCGAATGACAAAACCGCTGGACCGCAGTAGAAACTATCGACCTTTGCATAACCATCGCCATCTAAAACACCTTCGTACTTCTGCCCTTGATTATCGTGCAGCTGATAAGGGAGTCCTGCATATGGAGCGCCCTCACCATGTTCATCAACGAAACGAAAGCTGACCCACTGCCCGCGCAGCGGGCAATCCAGCATTTCAGCCCGGTTAGGATTGGCCGAGTTATTCATCCCTGATCACTCCGTGCAGTTGGGGTAAACGGTGCATTCGCGGCCGTTCATCTTGAAAGTCTTAAAAATAGGGGACGTCTGACAGCGTTCTGATGTTTCGGTTCTTTGGCATGGTTTCCATCCTGCTGGAGTTTCTATCCAGCGCCTGTCGTAGGACGGTTCTTCCACGGGGTTCATCCTGAACTCCAACCTGACCGTCTTGCCTGCCAGTTCATCGCGCAGCAGATAGGCACCAGCACCTTTGCAGTTCAGCAGTTTGCTGATTTCGCCTTTTCGCGACTTGGCTTTAGATAACTGAAACCACCAAGTGCATTCGGCCTGTTTGGTCAGGCTGCCATCGGCCTTAAAGCCCGGTGCGCCTTCGGGTAATTTATCGACAATCCGCAGTCCGCCATCGGCGTAGGTCTGCTGCCAATCCTTGTCGCCATAGCGGCCATTGATAAACAGATGGACTTTCGACAAAGCCATTTCACACAGGCCATCGCGGTAGCTCACCAGAATGTCGAAGTGGTATTGCTGTGGCTGATTCTGATAACTGTTCTTGAACGTTTTAACGTCTGAGCGCCCGTTACAATCATTGGCTACGTAGTAATACGCCTGGCCCTTAATAAAGAAGTTGGCCGGCAGCTCGCCGGCCAGCGTGAAACTTTCGCCGACTGAGGTGCCAAGTGAACTGCATGCACTTAGTGGTAAAGCGAGCAGGCCAAGCCACAGAAGACGCTGGATGAGACCGGTATTGTTGAATAAGGTCATACCTGATTACTCCGTACCGCTGTGTTGGCCGAGAGCAAGACTTGGCTGCTGCGAGCGAAGTGTGCATCTGGCTCTTCTTTGTCGTGGGGCACCCATGCGGGGTGAGCGGCGAGTGTCGGATCGAGGCGATGCAGCAATAGAAATTGGACTTGCTCGTCGGACTGCCAGCCCCAGTCATTCGCTGTTGCTAGTTGCTGGTCTAACCAGGTTTGCAGGGGCTGGGTTTCGACCAGTTGCGCGGTGGCTGCGCAATGGTTTTGCCACAGCCATAGCTCCAGGTTATGGCGCAGGACTTGGTGTGTAACGGCGTCTGGCTCGGGAATGTCTAGCCAGGCGGCTTCGAAAGGAGGTGGATATAAGCCTGGGTGCGGGTTGTCGATCTGTTGCCACCGCTGGCCGTTCCAGCATAAAGCACTGGTTAGCGGTCCCAGCAGTAATGGTCGCTGGTGCTCGGCAAGCTCGCTGAGGTGGTGAGCGATTACGCGGTTGTCCTGAAAACGATAAAGCGAACGTTGTCCGTCCTCATTGATGAACATGCGATCGCGCCAGTGCTCGGCGAGTACCGCGAGGTCAATGCGTTCGGCACTGGCCAGCCAACCCCAGTGCTGCTGCGGCGCTTGCAACAAGGTCTGTAAAAATGCCGCGCTGGTATCTGTCAGATGCACCAGCCAGGGGCCGACATCCGCCAGATCATCGAATTCGGTGCATTGGTAAAGATTGACGTAGTTCTGCATCAGGTCTGCGTCAAACAGGCCTGCAATGGGATCAGGTTCGGCGAGCCGATCGATTATCAGCAGCAGTTCGCGCTGTTGGGCGCGCTGATCATTTAGCCAGCGTTGGGCGACTTCGCTCATGCACGTGCTCCGGTTGCACAGATGCCGTCTCGGCAGGCTTCGCAAATAGGGCAGCGACTGGCACCGATCTGCCGTGCTTTGCGGGCCATCAGCACCTGGGAGTTGGCCAGCGCGAGTTTGGGTTTTGCGCCAGCTTTATCCTGATCCGCCGCCCCCGGAATGACCGGTAGCACAACAGCAATCCCCGAACCCTTACCCGGCGCGCCGCCGGAGTTGATCTTGATGGTCGCGCCGCTGAGGGTGACGCCGCCGGGGTCGAGTTTGAGGAAGCTGCCGCCGCCTTTGGCGGTGAGTTCCATGCCGGCGTCGAGCACCACTTTGTTGCCGGCGTAGTAGTGGATCTCGTTACCGGCTTC
>JBBKVZ010000414.1:0-4113 GCA_037968715.1 Pseudomonas sp. | reverse complement strand
TTTCTCGGCTGGCAAGCTGCATGGCCAGGTCATGATGTGAGCCTTGCCAAGCGCTGTGCTGCTGCGCGTGGCAACTGCTGCAAGTGTCGGTGCCGACATATTGCAGGGGCTGCACGGATTTGCTTACCAGCGGTTTGATCGGTGGCGCGATGCTAACGCCAGTCACGTTGCTGGCAGGTGTTGAAGGTTTAACGGCGAAATAGCCCAAGCCGAGGGCCGTCAGAAGTGCGACGCCGATAAGCAGGCTCCAGCTTAAGCTCCAACTGCGTATCGCTGGCGGGCTGCTATGCGGGGTTTTATTAAGGGTGTTCTTTTGCGGATTGTTTATATTTTTACGCAAAATTTGCTCTGCAGTCAGGTAAGCGAAAAGGAGTTTTCTTCTGCGGCCGAGTATTCCAGCTCGCGGCAACTGGCGTCTAGCCTGCCGTTACTGCTGATTCTGTGGGCGAAAAAAAACCGGAGCGCGTCCGGTTTTTTTGCACACTGCTAGCTTAGCGTTTAAGCGCGGCCGATAGGTGTGGTTGAATCGCGGTGAGTACCGCTTTGAAACACTTGGTGTTACCGGTCACGATGTGGCCTTTTTCCAAGAATTCATGGCCACCATTAAAGTCGCTGATCAAACCGCCGGCTTCTTGGATCATCAAAACACCAGCTGCCATGTCCCATTCGGTAAGGCCGAAGGCCCAAGCCGCATCAAAGCGACCGCAAGCCACATAGGCTAGGTCAAGAGCAGCTGAACCCGCGCTGCGGATGCCGGCTACTTCAGGGCTTAGGTCGCGCAACATACCTAGATGGCTTTGCAGGTTATCCATTTGGCTGGCGCTGAACGGGAAGCTATTAGCCAGCATTGCGCCTTCCAAGCCTTTGCGCGCGCTCACACGCATGCGGCGGCCGTTCAGGGCGGCGCCACGACCGCGGCTAGCGGTGAATTCTTCTTGGCGGATAGGGTCAAGAATTACCGCGTGCTCAAGACGATCGCGATATTTGCAGGCAATGCTGACCGAAAAGTTCGGAACACCGCGCAGGAAGTTAGCGGTGCCGTCCAGTGGATCGATAACCCACAGGTAGTCAGCGCCTTCGCCTTTGCCGGCGGTTAAGCCGGTTTTTTCGCCGAGAAAGCCGTGGGTTGGATGGGCCTTGCTCAGCGCTTGAATGATGCTTTTTTCGACGGTGAGTTCGAGATCGGCGACAAAATCTTTGGCATCTTTCTCGTCAGCCGAGATTACATCCAGGCGCTCGATGGAGCGGAAAATCAGTTCACTGGCGCTGCGGGCTGCGCGCAGTGCGATATTCAGCATTGGCTGCATGGAGTATTCACCTGGTTGTATAAAGATAGCCGGCCATTCTAGCAGAAAAGCCCAAGGTAAAAAGAGGGGCTGATCGCTTGCATGGTATTAGCAGGGGCGGTTCTGTAAGATTTGCCTCCTTTTGACGTCTGCGTGGGCCTGCTTGTGCTGCAAAATATTCGTGTGGTGTTGGTCAATACCAGTCATCCAGGCAACATTGGTGGCGCCGCGCGGGCCATGAAAAACATGGGCTTAAGCCGTTTGGTGCTGGTCCAGCCGCGGGACTTCCCTAGTGCTGAAGCGGTTGCGCGTGCGGCGGGAGCAGTTGATGTGCTCGACGGTGCGCGCATAGTAAATACCCTCGAAGAAGCGCTGGATAATTGCAGTCTAGTGCTCGGAACCAGTGCGCGTGATCGGCACATTCCCTGGCCGGTGCTGGATCCGCGCGAATGTGCAGCCGCCTGCATTGAGCAACTCGACCAAGCTTGTGAGGTGGCGTTGGTGTTCGGTCGGGAGGATTCCGGCTTGACCAATGACGAGCTGCAGCGTTGCCATTTTCATGTGCATATTCCGTCAGACCCCAGCTTCAGTTCGCTGAATCTGGGCGCTGCGGTGCAGGTGCTGGCGTATGAGGTGCGCATGGCGTGGCTAGCCGCGCAAGGGCAGCCGACCAAAATGGCCAAGCTGGAAACCCATGCCGAGCAAAGCTCGTTGCCAGTAACGGCGGATGAGCTCGAGCGCTTTTATAGCCACATGGAAAGCACCTTGGTACAGATTGGTTTTCATGATCCAGAAAATCCGCGTCATTTGATGTCACGCTTGCGGCGCCTGTATGGGCGCAGCAATGTCAGTAAGCTGGAGATGAATATTCTGCGCGGCATCCTTACGGAAACGCAAAAGGCCGCCCGCGGTGAAGTTTATAAGCGGAGAGAAGATTAATGTTCGAACGTATGCGTGAAGACATTCAGGGCGTGTTTCACCGTGATCCGGCGGCGCGCAATACCTTTGAGGTGTTGACCTGCTATCCAGGGCTGCACGCTGTTTGGTTGCATCGCTTAACGCATTGCTTGTGGGGCGCTGGCTGGAAGTGGCTGGCACGCATGCTCTCCGGGTTTGCCCGCTGGTTGACAGGCGTGGAAATTCATCCGGGAGCAAAAATTGGCCGACGTTTTTTTATCGATCACGGCATGGGTATCGTTATTGGCGAAACCGCTGAAATCGGTAATGACGTGACCCTGTATCAGGGAGTTACCCTCGGCGGCACCAGTTGGAACAAAGGTAAACGTCACCCGACTCTTGAAGACGGCGTGGTGGTAGGCGCTGGGGCTAAGGTCTTAGGGCCTTTCACGGTGGGTGCAGGTGCCAAAATCGGCTCCAATGCGGTAGTCACCAAGGCGGTGCCGGCGGGTGCGACGGCGGTGGGGATTCCGGCGCGGATTATCGTCAAACGCAGTGATCAAGACGACGAGCAAGAGGCCAAGCGCCAAGCCTTGGCGGACAAGATTGGCTTTGATGCCTACGGTCTTAGCGAAGATATGCCAGACCCAATTGCCCGGGCCATTGGCCAGTTGCTGGATCATCTGCAGGCGGTCGATGGACGTCTGGAAGGTATGTGTGGAGCGCTGAAGTCACTGGGCAGTGATTATTGCGCCAAGGATTTGCCGACCCTGCGCGACGAGGATTTTGCTGAGGTTAAAGACGTTGCGGATAAGCCTGGGCATTAATGCGCGGCGCTCGGAGCTTTGTTAATATGCGGCGCTAGGATCGACGCTAATCCCGAGTAAATTGATAGGTCTTATAGTTGACTTAAATACTCGGGAATAAGATAATTAGCGCAAATCAGCGATCCTGTGGGACCTGTCCATGCGCCTGACCACCAAAGGCCGTTACGCCGTTACTGCCATGCTTGACTTGGCGCTGCATGCTCAGCGCAATCCAGTTTCGCTGGCTGATATTTCTGAGCGTCAGGGTATCTCTCTGTCATATCTAGAGCAGTTATTTGCCAAGCTGCGGCGCGGTAATTTGGTCTCTAGTGTGCGAGGTCCTGGCGGCGGTTATCAGCTGGCTCGCGAGATGGCCTCTATTGAGGTCGCGCAAGTAATTGATGCCGTGAATGAGTCGGTGGATGCCACTCGCTGCCAAGGGCAGGGCGATTGCCATGCCGGCGACACATGTCTGACCCATCACTTGTGGTGCGATCTCAGTCAACAAATTCACGATTTTCTTAGCGGTATTAGCTTGGCTGATTTAGTCAGTCGGCATGAGGTTCAGGAAATTGCATCGCGCCAGGATCAGCGCCGCTGTGGCACTGGCGCTGCACGCTTGGACAAGATTGAAGCGGCCGCTATCGATTAAGTTGCACGTTTGCCTGAATACGGAGAAACGCTATGAAATTACCGATTTATCTCGACTACTCAGCGACCACGCCGGTTGATCCGCGCGTTGCGCAAAAAATGAGTGAATGCCTGTTAGTTGACGGAAACTTCGGTAACCCGGCCTCGCGCTCCCACGTGTTTGGCTGGAAGGCTGAGGAAGCGGTCGAGAATGGCCGTCGCCAAGTGGCTGATCTGGTGAATGCCGATCCGCGCGAAATCGTCTGGACCTCGGGTGCAACTGAGTCGAATAACTTGGCCATTAAAGGTGCTGCGCACTTTTACGCGACCAAGGGTAAGCATCTAATTACGACCCGTATTGAGCACAAAGCTGTACTCGACACCATGCGTCAGCTTGAGCGTGAAGGTTTTGAGGTTACCTACATCGAGCCGGGTGAAGATGGTCTGATCACTCCAGCGATGGTTGAAGCCGTGCTGCGTGATGACACCATTCT
>JBBKVZ010000413.1:0-2988 GCA_037968715.1 Pseudomonas sp. | reverse complement strand
TTTTTATGGCAGCTTGGAGGCGACGCCTTCGACGAAGTAGTTCATTTTATTCAGCTCTTCGTCGCTGATTGTTTGCCCAGCGGCGACGCGGGTTTTGCCGTCTTGGTCGACAATCGGGCCGCTAAACGGGTTGAAGGTGCCGGCTTGCAGCTCGCCTTCCAACGTGTTGATTTGCGTTTTCAACTCCTCAGGCACGGAAGCATTGAGTGGCACTATTTTGATCATCCCCTCCGTGTAGCCGCCCCAGGTCGACGTAGGCTTCCAGCTGCCATCCAAAACCGCCTGGGTTGTTTTGGTGTAGTAGTCGCCCCACTGGTGAGTGGTGCCAGACAATTGCGCGGTGGGGCCATATTTGGCCATGTCGGAGTGGTAAGCAAAGGCATGCACGCCTTTTTCTTCGGCGGCTTGTACCACGGCGGTGGAGTCGGTGTGGTGGGTGAGCATGTCCGCGCCTTGCGAGATCAGGGTCATCGCTGCTTCGCGCTCTTTGCCTGGGTCATACCAGCCGTTGGTCCAAATCACCCGCACTTCGGCTTTGGGGTTGACGCTGCGCGCACCGAGGGTAAAGGCGTTGATGCCCATCACCACTTCCGGGATCGGGAAGGCGGCCACGTAACCGAGCACATTGGACTTGCTCAGTTTGCCGGCGACCACACCATTCAGGTAACGGCCCTCATAAAAACGGGCGTTGTAATTGCCAAAATTCTTGCCGGTTTTATAGCCGGTGGCGTGCATAAAGGTTACGTCAGGATACTGCTTGGCGACCCGCTGCACGTAGTTCATATAGCCGAAGCTGGTGGCATAGATCAGCTTGTAGCCGCTGCTGGCCAGTTCGCGAATCACCCGCTCGGCGTCAGCGCCTTCGGGGACGTTCTCGATGTATTTGCTTTGTACTTTATCGCCCAAGGCTTTTTCCATCTCGAGGCGCCCTTGGTCGTGCTGGTAGGTCCAGCCGGCATCACCGATCGGGCTGATATACACGAAGCCGACCTTCAGCGGCTCAGCTGCCTGAGCTTGGCCGAACAGGTTGGCGCCAAACACCAGCGCGGCGCTTATCCCACCAGCGGCCTTAATGAAATTTCTGCGATTGCTCATCTGTGCTGCTCCTTGTTGTTGCAGTGCTTAGGTTAATTACTTGGGTTAACTGAAAACTGTGTATCCGTTAGTTGTTGCCGGTCGCTTTTGTAGGGTGGGCTTCAGCCCACCGCCGGGTGATAAGGGCCTTGCTGGGCTGAAGCCCAGCCTACATTTGTCGGCGTTACGCGTCCGGCCGGTACGGTTGGCCGAGCGACAGCGGTGAGTTGAGGCGAATGCTTTGCTGATCACGTGAGATCAGCACCAGCACAATGATGGTGGCCAGATAGGGCAGGGCCGAGAGCAGTTGCGACGGCACATTGATCGGCAAGCCTGAGCCTTGCAGAAATAACTGGCTGATCATCACCCCGCCAAACAGGTAGGCACCAACCATCACCCGCAATGGTCGCCAGGTGGCAAACACCACCAGCGCCAAGGCGATCCAACCGCGGCCAGAGACCATACCCTCGACCCACAACGGGGTGTAAAACACCGAGAGAAAGGCGCCGCCGATGCCGGCCATGGCGCCGCCAAACAGCACCGCCAAATAACGGATGCGCAGCACCGAGTAGCCGATGGCATGGGCCGAAGAGGGCGACTCACCGACCGCACGCAACACCAGCCCGGCGCGACTTTTTTGCAAAAACCAGATCACTCCGGCGAGCAGCAGCCAGGAGAAATACACCAGCCATTGATGGTTAAACAGCGCCGGGCCTAACAGCGGAATATCCGCCAGCAAGGGAATGGGCAGGGCCGGCACAGTTTGCAGGGTCAGCGACTCAAAGGGCTTGCCGATAAAGGCCGACAGACCGACGCCGAAGATCGCCAGGGCTAGGCCTGAGGCCACTTGATTGGCCATCAGGGTCAGGGTTAGCAGGCCAAACAACAGGCCCATTAACGCGCCGGCGCTCATCCCAGCGAGCACCCCGAGGTAGGCGTTGCCGGTGTAGTGGGTGGCGGCAAAACCGGCCACCGCGCCCATCGCCATGGTGCCTTCGGCGCCAAGGTTAAGCACGCCGGCTTTTTCGCTGATTAGCTCGCCGAGGGCGACGATAATTAACGGCGTACCGGCGACCAATGTGGCGAAAATAATTGCGCTGATCAGGCTCTGATCCATGATTAGTACCCTGCCTTGGCGGGTGCCCAACGTAGCCGTAGGCGGTAATTAATAAACAGGTCCGAGCCGAGCAAGAAAAACAGCAGCAGCCCTTGGAACACCTTGGAGATGGAGGAGGGCAGGCTCAAATACTGTTGAGCTTGCTCGCCGCCGATATACAGCAGCGCCATCAGTAAGCTGGCGAAGAAGATGCCGAGTGGATTCAAACGACCGACGAAGGCCACGATGATGGCTGCAAAGCCGTAACCGCTGGCGACCTTATCGGTCAGTTGACCCATGGGCCCGGCGACCTCGGCCATGCCGGCCAAACCGGCGCAAGCGCCGCCGGCCAGCAGGCCGATCCAGATAGTCCATTTGGCCGAGAAACCGGCATAGCGTGCGGCGTCTGGCGCCTCACCGGCGACGCGCATCTTGTAGCCGAGAAAGCTGCGTTGCATAAACAAGTAGCCGAGCAGCAGCACCCCGAGGGCCAGCACAAAGGCAAAATTCAACCGTGTGCCCTCGACCAACATCGGCAGCAGTGCCGAGTCGGAGAACATTTTGCTTTGCGGGAAGTTAAAACCTTCCGGGTCGATCCATGGCCCGAACACCAGCCAAGACACCAAAAACTGGGCGATATATACCAGCATCAATGAGACGAGAATTTCATTGGCATTGCAGTGCGTGCGTAAAAACGCTGGAATCGCCGCCCACGCGGCCCCGCCCAGCGCACCCGCGCAGACCATGGCCAGCAACACCTGCGGCCCTTCGACATCTTCCAGTAACAGCGCGGTGCCCGTGGCGGCGCAGGCGCCGAG
>JBBKVZ010000412.1:0-4231 GCA_037968715.1 Pseudomonas sp. | reverse complement strand
CTATTGCGCTGTTATTACTGCTGCTGGCGGGGATTAATTATCAAAATAGCTTGGCCTACAACCTGAGTTTTTTGCTCACCTCTGTGTTTATCGTGGCCATCTTGCACACCTACCGCAATCTGGCCGGCTTGACCGTGCAAGCCGCCGGCGCCAGCGCGGTGTTCGTTGGCGAGCATGGCTGTTTTCGCCTGCAGTTGCTGAGCGGCGGACGTGCCCATCAGGCCATTGCGTTGGGCTGGCCGGGCAGTGATATGCAAGTCTTCGACGTTGCCGCCGGCGGTGTCATTAACTGTGAGATAAGCCTGCCGGCCACCCAGCGTGGCTGGTTAAGGCCGGGGCGCATTTTGGTAGAAAGTCGCTTTCCGTTGGGCATTTTACGCAGCTGGAGTTGGCTTGATCTTGATCAGGCGTTACTGGTCTATCCACGGCCGCTAGCAGCAGATTTGCCGCCTTATAACGCAGGTAAGGGCGAAGAAGATGACGAGGGCACCCGCAGCCTTGGTTTGGGCAGTGACGATTTTCAGGGCTTGCGTGCGTATCAGCCCGGCGACTCAAAACAGCGGCTGCACTGGAAGGCTTACTCGCGCGGCCAGGGCTTGCTGGTGAAAGACTTTTGCGCACAGGCTGGGCGAGATGTGTGGCTCGACTTTAATCAATTGGCTGGCGACGTAGAAACGCGCTTATCCAAGCTCTGCCATTGGGTGTTGCAACTATCAGTGGCGCAGCAACCCTTTGCCTTGCGCTTGCCGGGTGTCGAGTTAGCCGTGGCCAGCGGCAGTGAGCACCGTGATGCTTGCCTGCGGGCGCTGGCGCTATTTGGCAGCAGCGCATGAGCCGCGCCCGTGTCGCCAAGTTGCAGCGGCCCATCCCGCGCATCAGCCTGACTTGGCTGCTGGCCGCTCAGGCGCTGGTGATCATCCCGCATATCGCGCACCTGCCGCCTTGGGTACTGGGTTTTTGGTTGTTTTGTGCGGGCTGGCGGATACAGATTTTCCGCATGCGCGCCCGTTTCCCGAATGCCTGGGCCAAGGCTGGCCTCATGCTGGCGGCCAGTTGCGGGGTATTGCTAACGCGCGGCAGTTTGATCGGCCTAGACGCCGGCGTGGTGCTGCTGATTGCCGCATTTGTTTTGAAACTGGTCGAGTTACGTACCCCGCGCGATGCCTTGGTGCTGATCTTTTTAGGTTTCTTCTGCGTGGTCAGCGCCTACCTGTTTGATGACAGCCTGACTGCTGCAGCTTTTAGTATTCTGCCGGTTAGCGCTTTGCTGGCGGCGATGATCGGCCTGCAGCAAAGTCACCTAGCCATGCGCCCATGGCCGACCCTGCGTCTGGCCTGGGTAATGCTCGCGCAAGCGTTACCCTTGATGTTGTTGCTCTTTGTGTTTTTCCCCAGGCTGGCTCCTTTGTGGTCGATGCCCAATCCCAATGGTCAAGCTCGCACAGGGTTGTCCGATAGCATGACGCCGGCGGATATTGCTGAGCTAAGTAAATCGGCCGAGCTGGTATTCAGCGCCACCTTTGCTGGGCCGATTCCGCCGCGCAAGCAACTGTACTGGCGAGCCCTGACCTTTCAGCAATTCGATGGCCGGCGCTGGTCGCAAGCGCCGCTGGGCGAACTCGCCGCTGCGCCGCTGTGGAGCAATACCGGCGAAAAGCTGGATTACGACATCATCATGCAACCCAGTGGGCAAAATTGGTTATTTGCCTTAGATGTGGCACGCAGCGATACCGGCGATATTCAGCAGATGAGCGACTTCAGCTTGCAGCGCAAGCTGCCCGTTGACCAAGTGCTGCAATACACCGTGAACTCTTGGCCGACGGCTGGCCGTGATGCTAATGCAACGGCGCGGAGCACTCAGTTGAGCCGTAACTTGCAGCTGCCGGCCAGCGGCGATCCACGCAGCCGCGCTTGGGCGTTGCAACTGCACAAGCAAAATCCATCCACCGAGGCCTTGGTGCAACAGCTGTTAAGCCATTTCAACCGCGAGCCGTTCGTGTACACCCTTAGGCCGCCGCCGGTGGGCATCGACAGCATTGATGAGTTTCTGTTTCGCACCCGGCGCGGCTTTTGTGCGCACTACGCCGGCGCCATGACCTTTGTTTTGCGTGCGGCAGGTATACCAGCACGCGTTGTGGCGGGCTATCAGGGTGGGGAGTTAAACCTCTCCGGGAATTTTTTAACCGTGCGCCAGTTTGACGCCCACGCCTGGGTTGAGTATTGGCAAGCCGGGAAGGGCTGGATCAGTGTTGACCCGACCTTTCAAGTGGCCCCCGAGCGTATCGAACAGGGTTTGGAACAGGCCGTTGAGTCAGAGAATAGTTTTCTCGCCGGCTCGCCGTTTTCGTTGCTGCGCTATCGCAATATCGGCTGGCTGAATGAAGTTCGCCAAGGTTGGGACAGCCTCAACTACGGCTGGCAGCGCTGGGTGCTCGGTTATCAAGGTGCTCAGCAATTGCAGGTGCTGCAACGCTGGTTTGGGCGCATGGACAGTCAGTTGTTATTAATGGCCTTAGTGGGCGGCGGTGGGTTGCTACTGAGCGGTTTGGCGCTGTTTATGTTTAAGCCTTGGCGCCGCGAGCAAGATCCGCAGTTACGCCAATTTCTACGTTTTGAACGCTTGCTGGCGCGCCACGCTGTACAGCGCTTGTCCGGTGAGGGGCCGCGAGACTTCGCGCTGCGCGCAGCGGCCGAATTGCCTGAACAAAGCGCCGCGATCAGCGACTTTGCCCAGGCTTTCGAGGCTCAGCAATACGCTTTCAATCCACCCGATCCAGTGATGCTCAGGCGCGCTTTGGCAAACCTGCGGCGGGCATTGCCGTGGCGCTTTAGTCGCAACTAGTGCCGATATCGCTGTGCATAACGCAGAACAGTTGCCTGCCTGTGTTTATTGCTATAAGTAAACTGGCTGGTACATTAACTATCCTGCTTGTCAGCTACCGCTGCGCGTCCGCCAGCCGTTAGCATCAAGCGCGAGTCTATCCATGAGGTCAGCATGACGTTTTATCAATTAATTCAAGCCGTTCGCAGTAACCCGCAGGCGCTAGAGGTTCCAGCTACGTGGGGCCAGGGCCGCGCCGGATTCGGTGGTTTGGCAGTGGCGTTGGTTTATGCCGCCATGCAGGCCAAGGTGCCAGCGGGCCGGGTGGTGCGTTCGTTGGCGGTGAGCTTTGTTGGGCCTTTGGCCGTGGATGTGCCGGTTAGCTTTGAGGTTGAGGTGTTGCGTGAAGGCAAGGCGGTCAGTCAGGTGCTGGGCCGCGCGATGCAAAACGGTCAGGTGGTAACCTTGGTGCAAGGCAGTTTCGGTGCCGCCCGCGTCTCGGCCATTAATGTGCCAGCTGCGGCTGCACCGCTAATGAAGCCCGCCGCAGAGTGCCAAGAGCTGCCTTATATTGAAAACGTGACGCCCGAATTTACCCGCTATTTGGCCATGCGCTGGGCGGTTGGCGGCATGCCATTTAGTAATAATAAATCACGGGAGATGGGCGGCTGGGTGCGTTTGCGTGAGCATGAGCCGGTTGAACAGCTCAATGAAGTGCACCTACTGGCGTTGGTTGATGCCTGGCCACCTGCGGTTTTATCGCACCTGAATGCCCCAGCCGCCGGCAGTTCACTGACCTGGACCATTGAGTTTATGCAGCCATTAGCCGACCTGAGCACACTTGACTGGTGCATGTACCATGCGCAAATCGAGCATGCCCGTGATGGTTACGGACACATTGCCGCCGAGCTGTGGAGCCCCAACGGCGAGTTGCTGGCCCTGAGTCGGCAAACCGTTGCGGTATTTGCCTGAGCCGAGTGTGCTCGTCGCCTGCCTAGTTTGACGAGGCAGGCGGCATTACACCTTTAGTTGGCGAATGGCTTTGCTTAATTCGCCGGCTAACCCGGCCAGCTGATCGCTGGTGGCGGCGGAGTCGAGGGTCTGTTGTACGGTTTGCTCGGTGACGTCGCGGATGCTGATGACCGAACGGGTCATTTCTTCTGCTACTTGGCTTTGCTGCTCGGCGGCTACGGCGATTTGTGTGTTGCTGTCGCGCATCTGCGCTACAGCATGGGTGATGGCGCTCAAGGCCACACCGGCTTCTTTGGCTTGCTGTACACAACCATCGGCCTTGAATGAGCTTTCTTGCATAAACTCGACCGCATCACGGGTGCCGGTTTGCAGGGCGCTGATCATCTTGGTTATTTCGTCTGTCGAACCCTGCACTCGCTTGGCCAAATTACGTACTTC
>JBBKVZ010000411.1:0-2813 GCA_037968715.1 Pseudomonas sp. | reverse complement strand
TGCGCAGCGGCGCTAACGGCTTGTGCACTAACTAGCTGCGCATCGTCCTGCAAGGGTTGCAGCAGGCCGCCGAGTTGGCCGCTCTCAACATTAACTCCGGCAAAGCTGTTGATGTCTTGGAACTCACCAGCGCCGGTGATACGAAACACCGTCCAGAGATTGCCGACTTGATGCTGCGGCACATAATAAGTGCGCACCAGCGATTGCCCGACATAGACAAACACCTTGGCTTGGCTGTTGGACAGAGCACTGGCCTGCGAGTTTTCACGGTTGCTGAAGTCATGCACGGCATACACGTAAGTCTCGCCGAAGCGCTTCTTCTCTAGGGTGACGGTTTCCGGGCCGAAACTGTCGGTGTCATCCACGTCGAGATTGGCGTTCAGGCCCTGTTGGGCCTCGAAGTAAATATGGTTATCCGGATAGGCGAGGTGCGAGTCCAAGTCTGCTGGCGTTTGCCCCCACGTGAGCACTACGCGCATACCGTCAAGGTTCTGCATCACTGGGCTGATGGCATAGGTCAGGCCTTTACACGGGCACTTGCTGACCAAATTGGAATAGCCGGCTTTTTTGATGATTAACAGGCTGTCGGCATCATCGGTGAACTCGCTTGTCAGGCTAACCTGACCCTGAGCATTGGTAGTGCCGACCACGGTCTGCGCGCCATTCTTTTGCAACAGCACCTGCGCGCCGGCAATTTTCTGGTCTTTTACCACCGCGCTGAGCACTTCTATTGGCAGTTGCTCAGCGTGGGCCACCAACACCACGCTGCTTAACAGCAGGCTGGCGGCGATACGTAATAGGGACGCAATCATTGCGACCTCCTTGTCATAGGGATTTAAAAGGTGCGCCATTGAGCGGCTAGCGACTCAATGCGCGCGCCACTATAGCCGAAGGCAACTTGGCGCAATGCGCAGTGCGGCAAACTTCGCCGCTCGCCCACTAGAGTCGCCAGCAGACAGGCCTGCTAACATCGCCATTCGAATCAAGGAGCCGCGTTTATGCTGATGGTAATTTCCCCCGCCAAGACCCTCGACTACGAGACGCCGCCGGCTACTGCGCGCTTCACTCTGCCCGAGCATCTTCAGCACTCCGCCGTGCTTATCGAGCAACTGCGTGAATTAACGCCGGCGCAAATTGCCACATTAATGAGCCTGTCCGACAAACTCGCCGGCCTCAACGCCGCACGTTTCACTAGCTGGACAGCGGACTTCACCCCGCAAAACGCCAAGCAGGCGCTACTGGCATTTAAAGGCGACGTGTACACCGGCATGCAGGCTGAAGACTTCAGCCAAGCTGATTTTGACTATGCCCAACAGCACTTGCGCATGCTGTCGGGGTTGTACGGCCTGCTGCGGCCGCTGGATTTAATGCAACCCTACCGCTTAGAAATGGGCACCAAACTGGCCAACTCACGGGGTAAAAACCTCTATGAGTTCTGGGATGAGCGCATCAGCGGTTACCTCAACCAAGCATTATTCGAGCAAGGCGACAATATTTTGTTAAACCTGGCCTCCAACGAATACTTCAGTGCGGTAAAGCTCAAAGCCCTGAACGCACGAGTAATAAACACCGAATTCAAAGATCTGAAAAACGGCCAGTACAAAATCATCAGTTTTTACGCCAAAAAAGCCCGTGGCATGATGGCCCGTTACGTGATCCAAGAACGCCTCAACGACCCCGCCGGACTGAAAGATTTCAACGCGCAGGGCTATCGCTATAACGCCGAACAATCCAAGCCCGACAGCTTGGTTTTTTACCGCGATCACGCCGACGACTAAGCCAGTTTCGCGCAACACCTGCCAGCGCAATCCACTCGTATTTGTTGCAGCCAACCACCTGCAGCGCACCCGGAGCACAGCATGACCCAGCCCACCGCACTGATTACCGGTTGTTCCAGTGGCATTGGCCGCGCACTTGCCGATGCCTTCAAGGCGGCGGGCTATCAAGTTTGGGCGAGCGCGCGCAAAGCCGAGGACGTCGATGCTTTAAACGCAGCGGGCTTTATCGGCGTGGCGCTGGATGTTAACGACCGCCTAGCCCTCAGCCAGTTGGCCATGCGTATGCAGCTTGAGGCCAAGCGCTTGGACGTGCTGATCAACAATGCCGGTTACGGCGCTATGGGGCCGCTGCTGGATGGCGGCGTCGAAGCCATGCGCAGCCAATTCGAGACCAATGTATTCGCCGTGGTCGGCGTCACTCGGGAGCTGTTTGCATTGCTACGCAGCAGCCGTGGCCTAGTGGTAAATATCGGCAGCGTCTCTGGGGTAATGGTCACGCCGTTTGCCGGTGCTTACTGCGCCTCCAAGGCCGCTGTGCATGCGCTATCCGATGCCTTGCGCATGGAGTTGGCGCCCTTCGCCATTGGCGTGATGGAAGTGCAACCCGGCGCCATCGCCTCAAGTTTTGGCGCCAATGCCAGCCAACAAGCCGAGCAACTGCTTAGCGAAGAGTCACCTTGGTGGCCAATCCGTGACGGCATTCGCGCCCGCGCCAATGCTTCGCAAAACAACCCTACGCCTACCGCGCACTTCGCCCGCGACGTGTTGGCCGCCGTGCAAGCTAAAAAGCGTCCCGACCTACTACGCTTAGGCAACGGCAGCCGTGCCTTACCTTTGATGGCCACACTGCTCCCCAAGCGCTGGCTACAAGCAGGCTTAAAAAAACGCTTCGGCCTTGATCGCAGCCTCTAGGCATCTTCATATGAATCTTCCAATACCTCACGAAAATCTGCCCATGCGCCGCTTAGGCCTCAGCGCTGTAGCTGCCGTGATCGTGCTCAACCTGCTGCTGCGCACCTTCAGCAAACTCGGCGG
>JBBKVZ010000410.1:0-2572 GCA_037968715.1 Pseudomonas sp. | reverse complement strand
AGCCCCGAGCAAATCAGCGAAGCCCAGGCGCAAAACTGGCTGACCGAGTATGCGCCCTGGCGCGCGCTGGTGGCGGCGCATCTGTGGGCCATGCAAACGCAGGGCGCCGCTTAACCACTCCTGGGAGTGTTTATGACCAGCCCTTCAACAACCCTAACAGGGCGCTGGGCGTCAGCCCGGTCCAACGTTTGAAGGAGCGCCGAAAGTTAGTGGCATCGTGAAAGTGCAGGTGCCGGGCTACTTGGTCATTGCTGTAGCCCTTGAGCTGGTACAGGTACAGCGCCACTTGCAGGCGCACCTGGTCGTGTTGCTGCTGGTAGCTGGTGGCGTGTTTGCTGAGTTTACGCTTGAGGGTCGCCGGGCTCATGTCAAAGGCTTCGGCAGCCCGCTCTAGGCTAGGGGCTTGACGCACATGCTGGAGCAGCCAGCGGTGCAGGCAGTCGAGCAGGCTGGCGTGCGGGCCGAGCGCCTGTAATTGCTCGCGGGCCTGTTGGCCGGCCACCACGGCGGCGGTCAAGGCCGCTTGCGGCAGGACGCGGGTCAGGTGTTCACGGGGCAGGCGCAGCAGGTCGTAGGGGCTGTTGAAGTGCAGGTCTTCGCCCAGATGCAGCCAATATTGCTCGATGTAGCGCGGCTGGGCATGGCGAAAATGAAACTGCCAAGGCAGGCGTTCGCCGCTTAGCTGGCGACCCAGCGCGACGATGGAGGTCATGCTGGCCTCCAGCACGAAGCGCTGCTGGGCACCGGCACCGCAGCTGTCCAGCCAATAGATGTAGGCAAACTCTTTATCCAGCAGCAGCTGCGGGGTCATTAGCGGAGCGAGCAGGGCGCGTAATTCACCCAGCAGCTGCAGTGCTTGTTGCAGATCGCCGGACAACGCCAAGGCTTGACTGGCGGCGCCGTGGTGACCGGGTAACAGTCGCTGGCCAAACAGAAAGCTCGAGTCATCGGCGGCCAACAGGCGTTGGGCATTATCGATCAGCTGCAGAAACTGCGCCGGGCTGATCAGGCTGGTGCCGCGCAGGATGTCATCGTGAAACAAGCCGGTGCCACGCAGTAGTCGATGGCAGTCGATGCCGCGACTCAGGCACAGGTCGATCAAACTGGCCGGCTGCTGGTGGGCGGCGATAAAGCGGCTGTCGCGCTCGTACCAGTTGCTCGGCACGCTCATGGCCGGTTAAGCGCTCAAAGCCAAGGGTTGCTTGACCCGGGCCAGCGTTAAGTTGAGGCGCAGTAATAGGCTGTCGGCATCTTCGTCGTGAGCCATCACCACCGCCACGCTGGCGCGCAGTTGCAGACGCTCACCGTGCTGGCGGCTTTTGTGCGCCAGGTGCTCAACCGCCAGTTGCAGTTCAGTGGCCAGTTGCCCTGCCTGGGTTTCGCCGGTATTGGCCAGCAGCACCACGAATCGATCACCCGCCAGGCGGCAGAGCAAATCCTTGCTGCGCAGGTTCAGCAACAGTTGCTGGGTCAGGGCCAGCAACACCGCGTCACCCTCGGCATAACCGTAGCGTTGATTAAGCGCGGCAAAGTTGTCTAGATCCACCGCCACCAGTGACAGCGGCTGCTGCGTGTGGCGGCTATGTTGCAGGGTCAGCTGGATTTGCTGGCGTAGGTAGTCGGCGGCGCTCAGCGGGGTGAGTTTGTCGAACCAGCGGTGCTCGCGAAACAGTCGTTCGCGTTTCTCCATTTGCGCGCTGATGGCCAGCTGTTCGTGGTGCCAGTGATAGAGGCCGACCGTCAGCAGCAGCAAGCCGACCGGCATCGGCGCCGACTCCAGCCAACTGTCCCAGGTGATGGTGTCGGGCAGGCGAATGAACTCATCCAGCGCATCCACCCACCAGGAAAAAAACACGCAGCCCAGGCCGAGCGCCAGCAGCGAGGTGACCCGCCCGGCCGGGCGACTCTTCAGAATCAGCCCCAGCCAAGCTAAGGCCAGTAGCGCCGAGCCGCCTTCGCCGATGATATCCAGCCAGACCCATTCGGCCATGGGTTTGAGGTCGCCAGCAGCGAGGTGCAGCAACAGGGCGAGGTTGGCGGCCAGTAACAAGGCCAGCAGTTTCAGTCGATGTAAATGCAGCAGCGAGGGCATGGCTGACAGGCTCCGGTTAAGCATTTTTAAACAAGTGCGCGCAGCTCAACAGATGCAGATGACGGTTTGGTGACAGCCGGGGAGGTCAAATTGGCTCAGTACAAATGGCGTTTTTTTGCCTGCCAAGGGTGCTGCGAGGTGCTGACGTTTTGTTCTGGCGGAGTAAAAACGGCTGTGCTCGGTTATGCGGCCTGTTGTGGCGGCGGTAGCGGTCGCCGTTGGGCGCTAGTTGCCTGGGTCATTGCAGCCCATTTGTCTCGCCAAACCGGCGTAAAGCCCTGATTTACCGGCCTTTGCCGAGTGCCTGTCACAGAATCGTCACGCCTGCCTTTTAGCTTGCCCTCCCAGCTAGCCGGGCCGTTGCCTGGCCATATCCACAGGGGAGATTCTGATGCCGTTCAAACGCCGTACCTCGGCCCGCCGTGCGGGCCATGCACTCAGTGCGCTGGCACTGGCCGTAGCTGCCAGTGCAGTGCTGGC
>JBBKVZ010000409.1:0-9049 GCA_037968715.1 Pseudomonas sp. | reverse complement strand
ACCTATGAGGTTGCGCAGCCAGTGATGTATTAGCGGCGGCGCACTGGTTACGGCCGCCATGATCGGCTTGCTGCTGGGCATGTTCAGTGTTTGGCAGCTGAGCAAAACCCAGAATGCGGCCATGTCCCGCAACATGGACATCAGTGTTGCATCACTCGGCTTGCGCCAAGAGATGGGCTCGCAGGTGAGCTTGATGATTGCCGACAAACTCGACCGGCAAGCCTTAAAGGAGTCGGATGCGCGCTTCGACGAATGGCTCGCCAAGGCCGCTGCAGGTGGCATGAATGCCAACGATCAGCAATCGGTTGACGAGATCAAACGTGCCTACAGTAGCTATCAAAAATTCCTCTACGAGCCCGCAGAGGTGCGTCGTCATTTACTCAAGGACGACAGTTTCGCCCTGGGCTTGCGCGCCCTGCGTGACCGCATCAACGCCATGCAAATGCGCTACGTCAATTTAGTGCAGCTGGAACAGCAACGTGTTCGCGAACGCACCGGGCTGATTATTGCACTGCTCGGCTTGATCGGCCTGGCGGTGCTGGTGATCAGCTTTATCACCGCGCACAGTGTTGCCCGGCGTTTTGGCCGGCCGATTGAAGCGCTGGCGATTGCCGCCGACCAGATCGGCCGCGGCGACTTTCAAGTCAGCCTGCCCATCACCCCGGTAAACGAAATCGCTTCATTAAGCCGGCGCTTCGGTTTAATGGCCGAAGCTTTGCGCGCCTTCAAAAACAGTAATATCCAGGCCCTGCATAGCGAGCAACAGCGCCTCAACGCAGTACTCAACAGCATCGACGATGGCCTGCTGATTTTTGATCGGCAAGGCAACGTTGAGCACTTCAACCCGGTCGCGCAGCGCCAGTTGGGCTGGAACGACAGCCATCTGGGTCAGCAACCCGAGCTAACCCTGCAGCACTCGGACCTGCAAACCCAGCTACATCGTGTGCTGCGCAGCGAGCCACTGGAGGAGGCACTGGAAGACCTGCAAGTCGATATCGAGGGCGAACAACGTTGGCTGGCCTACAGCCTGGCGGCAGTCAGCCACGACGGCGAGCAACCGATTGGCGCCGTAATGGTGCTGCGCGATGTGACCGAACAACGTGCCTTTGAGCGGGTGCGCAGCGAATTCGTACTGCGCGCCTCGCACGAGTTGCGCACGCCGGTCACCGGTATGCTGATGGCCTTTGCTCTGCTGCAGGAGCGGCTCAGCTTTGCCGCCGAAACGCGTGAGGCAGATCTACTCAGCACCGTAGATGAGGAAATGCACCGGCTCCTGCGCCTAATCAATGACCTGCTGAACTTCTCGCGCTACCAGAACGGCCTGCAAACCCTGGAGCTTTCGCCCTGCGCCATCAAGCCGTTGCTCAAGCAGGCACTACAGCGCTTCCAGACACAAGCGGATGAACTACAAGTAGAGCTGTCTTACGAGGAGCAAGGTGAACTGCCAAGCGTAACCATCGATCCTCTGCAAATTGAACGGGTGCTCGACAACCTGATCGGTAACGCCCTGCGCCATAGCTACCCCGGTGGACAGATCCGTTTACAAGCGCAATTAGCCACAGGCCGAGTAGTGCTCAGCGTTACTGATAATGGCGAAGGCATCCCCTATCGCCAGCAAGCGCGAATCTTCGAACCCTTTGTGCAAGTCAGCCGAAAAAAAGGCGGCGCCGGCCTCGGCCTCGCCCTCTGCAGGGAAATCATCCAGCTACATGGTGGGCAAATCAGCGTGCGCTCACGCATCGGCCAGGGCGCACAGTTTATTCTCTCGCTGCCCGTGTGAACGGGCCAGCAGCACGCTCTGCTCAGCCGTAGAAGTCGCACAACGGCCAGCCGAGCCATTGACCCGCATGACGGCTTTCGCGCGATACAAAAATCGCAACTAATAAAACCCAGCTACGCTGAACCGTGAGGTTGTACGGCCGATACCTTACTGCGGCATATATGCAATTGCCTCGCCTTATAAGCCCAAACAAAACAGGGCGCAGGGCCTGAAGTTTTCCAAAGCGAAGGAGTTGTTCATGCGATTACCATTAATTTTGCTTTCTGTATCAGCCTCACTGGGCTTGGGCGCAGCTGCACAGGCAGCAGCACCCGCAGACCAAGTCGCAAAGCTTGGGCAAAGCCTGACGCTGATAGGCGCGGAAAAAGCCGCCAATGCCGACGGCAGTATTCCGGAGTACACCGGCGGTAATACCACGCTGCCCGCAGGCTTTACCTCCGGCGACAGCATGCGTCCAAACCCGTATGCCGATGAAAAACCGATCCTGGTTATTGACGCAAAAAATGCCACTCAACACTCAGCACAGCTGACGGCCACCATTGGCGAGCTGCTCAAGCGCTATCCAGACTTCCGCCTAGATGTCTATCCAACCCATCGCTCGGCAGCACTGCCGCAATGGGTTCTCGACAACGGCGTAAAAAATGCTGCGAATGCCACCACCACGGGCGAAGGCGTGGGGATTATGAACGCACTGCCCGGCACGCCGTTCCCTATTCCAGCTAACGGCAGTGAAGCCATGTGGAACCATTTGCTGCGCTATCAAGGCAGTACCGCCAACAGCAAATATGACAACTGGAACATCGACAGCTCAGGCACCCCAACCTTAGCCACTACCGGCGACGCCACCATCAACTATCCGTTCTACCAAGACCCAGCGCGCACCACGGTAAGTGACCCAAAAGAAATCTTCTATCGGGTGAAAGTCGCCTACACCGCGCCGGCTCGTCGGGCGGGTGAGGCCGTATTGGTTCAGGATGCCCTCGACCCTTTGGCCCAACCACGTCGCGGCTGGCAATACCTACCCGGGCAGCGTCGGGTGAAACTGGCTCCCGACCTGTCTTATGACACCCCCAACCCAGGCTCAGCCGGAGCCTCCACCTACGACGACTCCTTTGTCTTCTCCGGAGCACTAGACCGCTACGACTGGAAACTGGCAGGCAAAAAAGAGCTGTATGTGCCTTACAACAGCTACGCCATCGTTTATGACACCAACGTCGGCAAGATGACCACGCCTAACTTCGTTAACCCTGATGTGGTGCGCTGGGAACGTCACCGTGTATGGGTCGTGGAGGGCACGCTAAAGCCTGGCATGCGCCACATTTACCACAAGCGCACGTTCTATCTTGACGAGGATACCTGGGCTGCAGTGGCCTCAGATGAATACGACGCACGCGGCACGCTGTTTCGCGGCTCGTTGGCATTTCTCGCCCCAAGCTACGACGTGAAAGTGCCGGTAGGCCCAGCACATATGATTTACGACCTGATCGTGGGCAGCTACAACATCACCGGCATGACCGGCCCTTACGGCGGAGTGAAATACATCCCGGACCTAAGCAATTCGAAATGGGCGCCGGAATCTCTGGCAGGCACCGGTATCCGCTAACACTGAGTGGCGCAAATTAAATGGCCTGCTCATGCAGGCCATTTTTTTAGCGGTGTAGCCGCTAACGATCAACAGAGTGAAATCCTGCATCCCCCCCGTCACCACCGTCACTCCCGCATATCCCGCACACGCGGCAACCCAGTGAACAATGCTAATACCAAGCTCAAAGTTGCCATGCTGGCCCGCTCGAAACGGCTGCAACTCTGGTATCGATGCGCGAACATTCAGAGTTAAACGCACTAATTAGATGAAAGGTTATTTTAAACAGCAAGGCGATATTCGTTTGACATAATTTACAGCCAAGGCACACTGAGCAACGGTCATGTCGCGCAACATGCAGCCTCCTATCAAGCGCAAAACCGCTGCAGGCTCCATTTGCGCTAGAGTAAAAGCCGAGCATCTAGGCGCTCTAAGCACACCGACCGCTAAAACAGTAAAGCGCATAGCAGCCATGCGTTTTACTGCACAAAAACGGCAAGCAGCAGCTTGCCTCAAGGTGACATATGTCTGACAACAACACTGGCAACACCCAGAATCTAAAACGTAAACCGGTTGTTCTGATGTCCATGGGCGCGCAAGAGCGCAAAGGCCATGCCTATCAAGTAATGACTAAAAAATACATGGCCCCGTTGGTCGAGTTCTCCGATTGCGTACCTCTGCTGGTACCCACCTGCTTCGGCACGGCCGACCTTGAGCAATACTTGTCGATGGTCGATGGTGTTTACGTAACCGGCGCCGGGAGCAACATCGACCCAGCGCTATACGGCCAAGAAAACCTCACACCCAGCAAAGCTCAAGACCAAGAGCGCGATCAATTTGATCTGCCTCTTATTCGCGCCGCGGTTGCGATGGGTCTGCCGTTACTCGGCATTTGCCGTGGCATGCAAGAAATGAACGTAGCCTTTGGTGGCGACATTCATCAAAAACTCTACGAGGTAGAAGGCGTCAACGACCATCGCGAAGATGGCACCACCCCGCCCGTGGAGCAGTACGCTGAAGCACATAGCGTTCGTCTGGTGCCAAACACCTGGCTGGCCGACTTGATGGGCCAAGCAGAGATTCCCGTCAACTCACTGCACGGGCAAGGCATCAAAACTCTGGGCAAAGGCCTGCAACCGCTAGCCCACGCTGAAGACGGCGTGATCGAGGCTATCCACATGCCAGATGCGCCGCAGTTCACCCTCGGTGTGCAGTGGCATCCCGAATGGCAAGCCGCGCAAAATCCACAATCAATACTGATGTTCCAAGCTTTCGGCGCCGCATGCCTTGAGCGCGCGGCACTGCGCACCCGCTGAGCTTATTAATTAAACGCAGAAAAAACAAAACCCCGCCTAAGCGAGGTTTTGTTTTGAATCCCGACATCCTTGATCAATCCGCCATCCTAGCGGCTCCTGAACATCCTTGAAATGTTGCTTGCGCTTCCTGCGCGGCATCCTTGCTCCATGGGTAAAGAATAACCCTGGTGCGTAATGCCGGTAAGCGCTGATCGACAGCACTTCGTGTAAGCCAAAGCCTACACGCGCAGCCCATACTCCAAACCAGCCGAATTCCCCATACCCTTCACGCCATACACGCCCGGCACTCCGGTTTATGAGCATAAAGCTGAAAAATGCAGCCGCCTCGCGACCCGAGTATGGTTTAAACAACTAAATCGTTATCCGGCCGCTATAAAAAAGCCCCGCTCATGAGCGGGGCTTCTTATCCGGCAAAAAGCCTTAGAACTGTGCTTCGTCCAGCAGATAAAGCGATTCGCTACCCGCTTTCACTGACGCTGTCAGCGAGTGGATGCGCGGCAACAGACGCGCGAAGTAGAAACGCGCGGTGCCGAGTTTGCTGACGTAGAACGCCTCTTGATCCTGCTTAGCCAACGCAGTGCGCGCCATCAGAGCCCACATGTAGGCGTAAGCGGTGTAGCCGAACACTTGCAGGTACTCAACCGAAGCCGCACCGATTTCATTCGGGTTGGTTTTGGCGCTATTCAGCAGCCAAGCGCTTAAGTCATCAAGGTTGTTGATAGCCGCTTGCAGCGGCTCAACAAACTCAGCCAGCGAGGCATCAGCACTGCCGATGAACGCTTTGATTTCGTCAGCGAAGTGCTTGTACATAGCGCCGCCGTTACCGACGATCTTACGACCGACCAAGTCGAGCGACTGAATGCCGTTGGTGCCTTCGTAGATTTGCGTAATGCGGCAATCACGAATCAATTGCTCCTGGCCCCACTCACGGATAAAGCCGTGGCCGCCAAAAATTTGCTGACCGTGCACGGTGGTTTCCAGACCCATATCAGTCAGGAAGGCTTTGGCCACTGGAGTTAACAGTGCAACTAACTCTTCAGCACGCTTACGGGTTACTGCATCTTCACTAAATTTGGCGGTATCTAGCTGCATAGCAACATAGCTGGAGAATGCCCGGCCGCCTTCGTTCAAGGCTTTCATGGTCAACAGCATACGGCGTACGTCTGGGTGCACGATGATCGGGTCAGCGGCTTTGTCTTTAGCCACCGGACCAGTTGGCGCACGGCTCTGAATACGGTCACGCGCGTACTCAATGGCGTTTTGATACGAGCGCTCGCCCAATGCCAAACCTTGTACGCCTACGCCCAAACGCTCGTAGTTCATCATGGTGAACATGGCGTTAAGGCCCTTGTTCGGTGCATCGATGATGTAACCGATCGCGCCGTCAAAGTTCATCACGCAAGTCGCGGAGGCTTTGATACCCATTTTATGTTCGATCGAACCGCACGACAGGCTGTTCTTCGCGCCCAACGAACCGTCGGCGTTAACCATAAATTTTGGCACCAGGAACAGCGAAATACCTTTCGGCCCTGCTGGCGCGTCCGGTAGTTTGGCTAATACCAAGTGGATGATGTTTTCGCTGAGGTCGTGCTCACCACCAGTGATGAAAATCTTCGTGCCGCTGATGCTGTAGCTGCCGTCAGCTTGTGGCTCGGCCTTGGTACGGATGATCCCAAGGTCGGTGCCAGCATGCGGCTCGGTCAAGCACATAGAGCCTGCCCAAGCGCCCGAATACATGTTCGGCAGATAAGCTTCTTTCAGCTCTTCGCTGGCGTGGGCATTGATCGACAAGCATGCGCCGGCCGTCAGCATTGGGTACAAGCCAAACGACAGGTTGGCCGAGTTGACCATCTCTTCGACCTGCGCCGAGATCGCCTTAGGCATGCCCATACCGCCAAACTGTGGGTCACCACCAACACCAACCCAACCGCCTTCGGAGTAGGATTTATAAGCTGCGGGGAAGCCTGCCGGGGTATTCACCGCGCCGTCAGTCCAGCCACAACCTTCTTCATCGCCGCTACGATTAAGCGGAGCGATAATGCCCGCAGTAACCTTGCCAGCCTCTTCAAGAATGGCCGCTGCGGTTTCTTCATCCACTACCTCAGCAATGGCTGGCAACTCAGCCCACAGCTTAGACACCTCAAAAACCTCATTGAGGACGAAGCGCATATCGCGCAAGGGCGCTTTGTAATCAGCCATGTGAACCTCTCGAAAAAAACTGGCAGGATCGCCATTTGAACCAAGCTTCAAGTGTAACCGACACTAACAAAGAGCAAAAGGGTCGACTTATGACCAGAAATAAAATACCAGTCACTTTATCAATGCAACCCCTCAGCCTCAACACCCGCCACGCGCACTGCACCACGACGCACCTGACCGAGCGCCACAACTCGATTACGACCAGCATTTTTGGCGTCGTATAGTGCCTTGTCTGCAGCTTTAAGCACTTCATCCGGTCCTAGCTGGCCTGTCTGGCGTTGCGCCACACCAATACTTACCGTCACCGCCACGCTGCCGGCACTTTTAGCGCCACGTTTTTGCCGCCCTTGTTGATCGTCCTGCGGGCGCTTGGTCGTTTCGCGTAGCTGCAGGTGATAACCCTCAACAGCAGCCCGAACGACCTCCAAATGAGGCATACACTCTTCGACGGACTTACCGGGGAACACCAAGGTGAACTCTTCCCCACCATAGCGATAGGCTTTGCCACCGCCGCCAATTTTAGCCAATTGCTGGGCGACCAAACGCAGCACCTGATCGCCGACATCATGGCCGTGGGTATCATTGAATTTCTTAAAGTGATCAATATCCGCCATGGCCAGTACATAGTTTCGTCCCAGCCGCTGCAAATGCTCATTCAGCGCGCGACGCCCAGGCAAGCCGGTAAGCTCATCGCGAAAGGCCATTTGATAGGCCTCATGCGCCACAGCCACAGCAATGATCAACATCACCTGACTGCTCATGATGTTCAACGCCTGTGGTTCGATAAACACCTTGGGCAGCATCCACAGCAAGCCAAACAACCCGAGGAACTGCGCCGCATGCAGCGGCCGTGGATGGCGCAAGTACTGCACCAGCAGCAGTACTGCAGCAATCAAAAACAACGGATATGACAGCTGAATCAGGCTCATCCAGTTGCCATGTAAAAGCGGCCAGCGGATGTCCGCCAGCCACGCCAACACCGCAACTGGAAAACGTTGCTCCAGCGCCGCCGCAACGCCAACCACGGCAAACAGTACTGCCCCACGCGCGACTAAGTCTTGAAACAGCTGGGTGCGTTCTTGCCAAACCGCATACAAGCCATAAAGCAGCGGCAGCAGCAGACTGCATAAATGGAAGACCAACGCGGCATCGTCACGAACCTGACCATTGGCGCGATAGTAATCAGTTTGCGTATCGAGCAAAAAGTACCCGAGGTATACCGCTAACAATAGAAACAGTTCTCGCTGACGGCCGTATGCCATGCAAAACGTGCCACCCAGCAGCAATAGCAGCGTCGGCAGCACATTAAACAGCGAGTTAAAAAACTCATTCAGCGTCGTCAAGTTAGCGGCCAGAAGTCCGCCAAGCAGCAACAATAAGGACGGCAAGAAATGCCCAAGGCGCACAGCAGAAAAGCGCAACACGGCAAAACTCCAAGCCAAAGAGAAACAGATAAGCGCACTGCATTTTGCCTGCAGATTAACTGCAAGGCATTGCTACCAGACCGCAAACTTGAACTTTATTTAACTGACATAGCGCAAAACGAAAAATGCCGCGGACCCGAAGGCCAGCGGCATTTTGTTTCGACACCAAGTTAGAGCGAGGTGATTACACCAAGCTGCCTAACTCTTAGTAACCCAGTGCGAAGTTCTCTTCTTTCATGTCCATCAAGTTGCTGGCGCCAGAAACCATGGTCACCACCAAGCCACGGGTACGCGGCAGGATACGTTGGAAGTAGAAGCGTGCAGTCTGCAGTTTAGCCGTGTAGAAAGCTTCTTCGTTAGTGCCAGCAGCCAGCTTCTCAGCAGCCACACGAGCCATGTCAGCCCAGAAGTAAGCCAAGCAGACGTAACCGGAGTACATCAGGAAGTCGACCGAAGCGGCGCCAACTTCTTCACGGTCCTTCATCGCAGCCATGCCCACTTTCATGGTCAGGTCAGCCCATTCTTTGTTCAGGGCAGCCAATGGCGCAACGAACTCTTTAACAGCATCGTTGGCTTCGTTAGCTTGGCAGAACTTATGCACGATCTTGGTGAAGTTCTTCAGAGCCTCACCTTGAGTCTGCAGAACTTTACGGCCGAGCAGGTCTAGCGCCTGAATACCGGTAGTGCCTTCGTACAGCATGGAAATACGGCTGTCGCGAACGTTCTGCTCCATGCCCCACTCAGCGAT
>JBBKVZ010000408.1:0-2802 GCA_037968715.1 Pseudomonas sp. | reverse complement strand
GTTGCAGCCATTTTTTCAACACTATTTGCCCTGACAGCGGCATTCAGTGTGGCTTTGAATGGCTTAGCGAATGGCTATGTCCTAGTTATGTGTTGCAGGCCCTATTTTGTAGGGTGGGCTTTAGCCCACCAGTGCGGGGTAAGAGCCTTGGTGGGCTAAAGCCCACCCTACGTTTTGCGCTCAACACGTAACTGGGACATAGCCTAGCGAATGGGGCGTTCTTAGTTGCAAGGGCGGCCAGTCGAGCTAAGGCTGTTTGGGCAGTAACTGCACGATATCCGCTTGATCGATATTGGCTTGATTAACGTACCGCGCCGGTAAATGCACTTGTCGCGCACTAATGGCTTCGCCCCGTAATACACGTGCGGCCTGCAGCACTCCCTGATAGCCCATTTGATACGGCTGTTGCAGCACCACGCCGGCCAGCTCGCCACTGCGGATGGCCTCAATCAGCACCGAATCTCCGTCAAAGCCGATATGGGTTACCCGTCCCGCCGCCTTTAGTCGCCGCAGCGCCCCCAGCGTCAGCAAACTGGTCGACTGGTTCGGGGTGAACACGCCATCGAGCCGTGGCACTGCAGCGGCAAAGTTGCTTAGCACCAGCTGATTGGCCTCACCCAAGTATTGGTCGAAAACTATTTGCAAACCGCCGGCCGTGGCGCTCTGAACAAAGCCGCGCTCGCGTTCGGTACTGGAGGTAACCTCGCGCTGATGGCGCAGCAGCGCCACCGCGCCATGGCCGCCCAATAGCTTGACCATCTGCTCTGCGGCCATAACCCCGGCGTTAAAATTATCGGTACTCAGTACCGCCACTACGGCAGCGCTGTCACTGGCGTCGCGGTCGATATACAGGGTGCTCACGCCGCGCAATTTAAGCTCGGCGGCGCGCGCAGAAATGGCCGCGCCGGCCGGCGCTATGACTAAGGCCTTGCAGTCATGCTGGAGGATTTTCTCGATGATCTGCAGCTGCCCTGTGACGTCGCCCTCGCGAATCGGGCCGCGCACATAAACCGCGATCTTCTCCGCCAGCCCCGCGTCCTGCGCGCCACGGCCAACCTCCTGCCAAAAGCTTGCGCCGCCGCCACTGGTGACCACCCCGATGCAGTCTTGTGCGCGCAAGCTGAGCGCCGGCACGAGCAGCACAAATAGTAATAAACCACGCACTCTAAACGCCGATGCAGGCATGCAGATCACCCTAGCGGTCAAACGGATTAACTCGGCGCAGACAAATCTGCCGGCCTTTTACTGACTTTAGCTGCTCCTCGCTGCTGCCGCTGCCGGCGGTCAGGCAGATTTTGCCTTGCTGCCCGCAAATTTTTTCAGCGCTCGACGAGATCAGGCTCAGCCGGCGGCTTGGGCAACAACATGAAGCAGCGAAACAGCAATACCGTAGCGATCAGTTGCGCAAAGCCGTTGGCACTATCAAACAGCAGTGTCAGCCACGCATTGGGTTGCTTACCCAGTTGCTGATAAACCCAGCCGTCCAGCAGCCACAGCGGAGCCATTAGCGCCAGCAGGCAAACTGCAATGGGCCAGAAATAACCGTTAGTCAGGCGCATGCTTTCGCGCATGGCCGCCAGTGGCGGCAGGCCACGCAGAACCAGCAGGCACTCGGCGAAGGCCAGCTTAACCATCACCCACAGTGCGGGCAGCACCAGCAGCGAGGCGCCGAGCATAATTAGCAGGCTGCTCAGCACGGTTAGCAGTGCAAAGCTGGGCCACAGGCCGAGGGCCGTGGCCAGCAGATCGCCAATTTTCGGCTGTAGGCCCCGGCTACGCGCGTCGAGAAACAAGATCAAGGCCGCGCTGTACAGCGGATAAAACAGCAAGCCGGCGAGCAGGCTGAAGCCTGTGGTCTCAGTGCTGCCAAGCCAAGCCTTAAGGCCTTGCTGGGCCAGATTTTCCAGCACCACCCAGGGCAGGCATAGCCAGACGATGCTCCGCAGATTGTGGCTAAAGAAAAACCAAGTGTCGCGAAGTAGGCTGAGCGGCTTCATCAAGGGCGCATCGGTAGTTCAGGGACGCTTACTTTAGCGGTTGCTCGGCGCCGCACCAAGTGTTGGCCTGCAACCTAAGTATTGCGCTAAACCGTTGCTGCTTTTTCGCGTTATGTTGAGCAGCACTTGCCTGCCCATTGGGCTTGTCATCGTCATAGGAGTGAGCCCTTGAGTATCCATATTCGTCCCGCGACAGCGGCCGATGCCGCGCAAATTTTGGCGTTTATTACCGAATTGGCGATTTACGAAAAAGCCGAACATGAGGTCATCGCCACGCTGGCTGACATTGAGCAGAGTTTGTTTGCCGCCGACTCACCGGCACATGGCCTGATCTGCAGCCTGAACGGCCAGCCGATTGGCTTCGCGGTGTATTTTTTCAGTTACTCAACCTGGCTCGGCCGCAAGGGGCTGTACCTAGAAGACTTGTATATCTCAGCGCAGCAACGTGGCGTGGGTGCCGGCAAGCAACTGTTACGATACTTAGCCCAAATAGCCTGTGACAGCGGCTGCGGGCGCCTTGAGTGGAGTGTGTTGGACTGGAACGAGGCGGCGATTAAGTTCTATCAGTCCCTCGGCGCTGCCCCACAGGATGAATGGGTGCGTTATCGCATGGACGGTGCGACGCTGCAGACATTTGCCAACGGTGACGCTTGAAAGCTCGCTAAAGAACGCGCTGGCACCGTCGTGTGGATGCAGGGGTGCGTCCGCCGGCGGCTTCGCCCATACTGCGGCGCAGCCTTTGCCCACAGGAGTTACCGGTGAAAAAGATCGCGCTGTTTGCCGATGTGCAGAACCTTTATTACAC
>JBBKVZ010000407.1:0-2911 GCA_037968715.1 Pseudomonas sp. | reverse complement strand
CCGTAGGCAGCGTCGGCCTGGATGGCGAGTTCCTGCAGTTTATGGTCAACACCGACAAAGTCGCCCAACCGGCTGATCTTGGCGCTCTGCTTACTCGCCTGAACAATCAGGAGTTTGACTTGGTGGCCGTCGGCCGTGCCCTGCTGGTCGACCCAGACTGGGCAGTGAAAGTGCGTGACGGTCGCCAACAAGAAATTCTGCCGTTTAGCCGCGAAGCACTGATGAGTCTGGTTTAAGCCCACACAGCAGGCTTGGCCACATGAAGTAATTGCACGGTAATTGCAGCCCCGCTTCGGCGGGGCTTTTTTTGCGCATGATTTTGTCGACCTGAGCCCGTAGAATCGCGACTTTCCCCGCTACGAGTCGCCCATGTCTACTCATCTATTGCGCCCACACGGCGAGTTCCCCTACGCCGGCCTACCGCGCCGCTTCGCCGCAATGTGCTACGACGCGATGCTCTGTTTAGCCTTACTGATGGTGGTGACGCTTGCCTACCTGATGGTCCTCAAACAGATTTACGGCGAGGAGCAACTGAAAGCCATGAGCGAAGCCGGCGCCCTAACCGGCGACCCCATCCTGTCGACCTTACTGCTATTCACCCTGTTCGGCTTTTTCGCCAAGTTCTGGACCCACAACGGCCAAACACTGGGTATGCAGGTATGGCGGGTGCGCGTGCAAAACGCCGACGGCAGCGCGATTGACCTGTGGCAGGCACTACTGCGCTTTCTGCTCGCGATCATCTCGTTCCTGTGTTTAGGCTTAGGCTTTTTCTGGATTCTGATCGACAAACAAAACCGCAGCTGGCATGACATTTATTCCGGTAGCTGCACAGTGCAGATACCGAAAAAAACCTAACAGCATGTGCCCATAAAAAAGCCGGCACTCAGTGCCGGCTTGTTTAATAACGGTTAAATCGCCAGATCAACCGGCCCGGCGTAACAAGATTAGACCTGCCACGCCACAGATGGCCGACGGAATCAGCACCGCCAACAACGGCGGAAAGCCGAATACCAAGCTGGAAGGCCCGAGCAGGTCTTGGGCAATCTTGAATACAAAGCCGACCAATACCCCGGTAAACACACGCTGCCCAAGGGTCACAGAGCGCAGTGGGCCGAAGATAAAAGAAATCGCCATCAGCACCAGCGCAGCAGTCAGTAAGGGCTGCAGCACTTTGTTCCAAAACGCTAGCCAGTAGCGGCCATTCGACAAGCCCTGATCTGCAAGATAGTGGATGTAGCTCCACAGCCCGGTAACCGACAGCGCCTCTGGATCCAGCACCACAGTACCCAGCAACTGCGGGCTCAGCTCAACACTCCAGCGCTCGCTGGGGGTATTCACCACCTGCGTGGAGGTATCTTGCATTAGGGTTGTAACTACATCTTCCAGCTGCCAGTGATCGCTCTGATACAAGGCGCGACGGGCAAAACTGGCCGACAGCAGGTTGCGCTGCGAATCAAACTGATAACGCGTCACGCCAAACAACACACCGTTGGGTTGCACGGCGTTGATATGCACGTATTCGTTGCCTTGGCGGTGCCACAAACCGTGTTTGGAGCTTTGTGCTTCGCCGCCGCCCTGCGCCATGGCGCGATTGGCCTGCGCCTGATTCTCACTCCAAGGCGCAGCGTATTCGCCGATCAAAACCCCCAGCAGCATCAGCACCAGCATGGGTTTCATGACAGCCCAAACGATGCGCCCAATCGATACACCCGCCGCCCGCATGATGGTCAGTTCACTGTTGCTGGCCAGATTACCCAAGCCAATCAAGCAACCAATTAACGCCGCCATTGGCAGCATTTCATAGATCCGCCGCGGCACTGTGAACATCACCCAAATGGCGGCATCCAGCAAGCCATAGGTCGCGCTGATGTCACCCAGCTCATCAATATAAGCAAACAGCAGCGACAGGCCGACGATAATCCCCAGAACGGCCAGAATCGCAAAAAACACGTTGCTGGCAATATAGCGATCTAGCTTAACCATGGGTCACCCCCGACACCGCACGTCGAGCAGCCCACTTTAGCCGTATCGGCTCCCAGTAGAGCAGCAGCAAACCCAGCGCCAGAAACAAGCCGTGTACCCCCCACAAACCTAGTTGTGGTGGAATCTTGCCTTTATCCAGTGCGCCGCGCGCGGCCACCAGCAGGGCGAGGTAAGTCATGTAGATCAGCACCGCCGGCAATAATTTCAGAAAACGCCCCTGCCGCGGATTAACCCGCGACAGCGGCACGGCGAGCAAGGCCACCACAAACACCAACAAGGGAATCGACAAGCGCCATTGCAGCTCTGCTTGCCTGACTAATCGCTCACTGCCAAACAGCTCGCGGGTCGGCACGGCTTCGCGCTCGCCAACCACCTCGCTCACCTCGGGCCGGGGCAGTAACACACCGTAGGTGTCATATTGGATTTTGCGGTAATTCGCCTGCCCTGGATTGCCGTCATAGCGGAAGCCGTTTTCCAGAACCAGATAACGACTGCCATCCGCGGTGATCTCTTGATGGCCCTTCTCGGCCACTAACACGCTAATGCCGGGCTCCTTAGCGCCATCTTTAGACAGGCTTTTATCGGAAATAAACACCCCCGATAACTCACTGCGACCGTTGCTCAACTGCTCGGTATAGGTCACCCGAGTGCCCTGGCGTAAGGCCTGAAAACGCCCAGCCTCAAGGGTATCGAACTCGGTCATGGCCGCCTGTTTATTAAGGATACGAGCCACTTCCGTCGAGCCTTGCGGTGCCAAACCCAAGCTCATCCACGCCACCAAACAGGCCACACCCGTCGCCGAGACCAAGGTGTAACCAGCCAAACGCTGCTGACTCATGCCTGAAGACGACAGCACGGTCATTTCGCTGTCCAGATACAGTCGCCCGTAAGCCAGCAGCACGCCAAGAAACAGCCCTAAAGGCAAGAT
>JBBKVZ010000406.1:0-11259 GCA_037968715.1 Pseudomonas sp. | reverse complement strand
CAGGCCTTTCCAGTTACCCAGGCCTGGGTACAGGGCCAGGTAGCCGAGGGCGAAGATGATGGTGCCGACGAACAGCATGAACCACCACTTAGGCAACGGGTTGTCGAACTCTTCGATACCGTCGAAGGCGTGGCCGACAGTTTCTTCGGTGGTTTCTTCGCGCTGGCCCTTACGGGTGCCGAAGATCAGCCAAGTCAGGGCAAAGATGGTGCCCAGAGACAGAATGGTTACGTACCAACTCCAGAACGTGGTCATTGGTTATTGCTCCTGGAAGATTGCTCGTCACGATCAACGGGTTTTGGATCATCGGCGAAAGGCAGGTTGGCCGCTTCATCGAAGCTCGATTTACGCTTGCTGCTGTAGGCCCAGAGCACTACGCCAATAAAGGCGATAAACACCACTGCTGTGCCTATGCCGCGAATGGTCCCGACGTCCGTGAGGAAAGAAGGCATCGTGCGTTACCGCTTGTTCTTGATGGAGGTGCCAAGAACCTGCAGGTACGCCACCAGGGCGTCCATTTCGGTCTTGCCTTTTACTGCGTCTTTGGCCCCAGCGATGTCTTCATCGGTGTAAGGGATGCCAAAACCACGCATAACTTCCATCTTCTTGGCGGTGTCCTTGCCGTCGAGCTTGTGCTCAACCAACCATGGGTAGGCTGGCATCTTCGACTCAGGCACGACGTTGCGCGGGTTGTACAGGTGCGCTCGCTGCCACTCATCCGAGTAACGACCGCCTACGCGTGCCAAGTCTGGCCCGGTACGCTTGGAGCCCCACAGGAACGGGTGATCCCAGACGCTTTCACCGGCAACCGAGTAGTGACCGTAACGCTCGGTTTCAGCACGGAACGGACGAATCATCTGCGAGTGGCAGCCGACACAACCGTTGGCAATGTACACATCGCGGCCTTCCAGCTGCAGCGCGGTGTAGGGCTTGAGGCCTTCCACCGGCTCGTTGGTGACGTCCTGGAAAAACAGCGGCACGATTTGAGTCAGGCCGCCGATGCTGACGGCGAGAACCATCAGCAGCGCCATCAGGCCGATATTTTTCTCAATGATTTCGTGTTTCATCAGTGCGCTACTCCGACTGGGATCTGTGCAGCTACTTCATATTCAGAAGCTTTAGCGGCACGCACGGTGCGGTAGGTGTTGTAAGCCATCAGCAGCATGCCGGCGACGAAAAATGCACCGCCAATCATGCGCACCACATAACCTGGGTGGCTGGCTTCCAGCGCTTCAACGAAGGAGTAGGTGAGGGTGCCGTCTTCGTTGACTGCACGCCACATCAGGCCCTGGGTGATGCCGTTGACCCACATCGAGGCGATGTACAGCACGGTGCCGATAGTGGCCAACCAGAAGTGAGCGTTGATCAGACCGACGCTGTGCATCTGCGGGCGACCAAAGACTTTAGGCAGCAGGTGGTACAGCGCGCCGATGGAGATCATCGCTACCCAGCCGAGCGCGCCGGCGTGTACGTGGCCGATGGTCCAGTCGGTGTAGTGAGACAAGGCGTTGACGGTCTTGATGGCCATCATCGGGCCTTCGAAGGTCGACATGCCGTAGAACGCCAAGGAAACCACCAAGAAGCGCAGGATTGGGTCGGTGCGCAGCTTATGCCAGGCGCCAGACAGGCTCATCATGCCGTTGATCATGCCGCCCCAGCTTGGCGCCAACAGAATCAGCGACATGGCCATACCCAGTGACTGAGCCCAGTCTGGCAGTGCGGTGTAGTGCAGGTGGTGCGGACCGGCCCAGATGTACACGGTGATCAGTGCCCAGAAGTGCACGATCGACAGGCGATACGAGTAGATCGGACGCTCTGCCTGTTTCGGGACGAAGTAGTACATCATCCCCAGAAAACCAGCGGTCAGGAAAAAGCCCACCGCGTTGTGGCCGTACCACCACTGGATCATCGCATCGGTCGCACCGGCATACAGCGAGTAGGACTTGAAGGCGCTGACTGGCAGTTCAAGGTTGTTGACGATGTGCAACAGTGCCACGGTGAGGATGAAACCACCGAAGAACCAGTTGCCAACATAGATGTGCGCAACCTTGCGCTTCATGATTGTGCCGAAGAACACCACGGCGTAGCAGACCCAGACAATGGTGATCAGGATATCGATCGGCCATTCCAGTTCGGCATACTCTTTCGAGGAGGTCAGACCTAGCGGCAGGGTAATGGCGGCGAGGACAATGACCGCTTGCCAGCCCCAAAACACCACAGACGCGAGGCTGTCGGAAATTAGCCGAGCTTGTGAGGTGCGTTGCACCACATACAAAGAGGTTGCCATCAGTGCGCAACCCCCGAAAGCGAAGATTACGGCGTTAGTGTGCAGTGGGCGAAGCCGGCCAAAGCTGGTCCAGGGTAAGCCTAGGTTGAGTTCTGGCCACACAAGTTGTGAGGCGATTAGAACACCTAAACCCATTCCTACGATTCCCCAAACCACCGTCATAATGGCGAATTGGCGAACCACCTTGTAGTTGTAGGCAGTATTGATGGTTGTGTTCATATATGGGTGCATCCACGGTTATGAGCAGATTCTTGTAAAAGCGAGCTAAGCATGCTGAAACGTTCTGTTACCGATATTGACCCCGGTCAATGCCCGCCGCCTCAAGCCGGCTCACCTGCCTGGCTGTGGACCTGGCCTGCGGGGCCGGTTTTCGGCCATTTTATTTTCGCCCACGGCGCCGGTGCGCCAATGGACAGCGTGTTCATGCAAGGCATGGCTGAACGCCTAGCTGCGCGGGGGCTAGCGGTGTTGCGCTTTGAGTTTGCGTACATGGCGCAACGCCGCTCAAATGGCGGTAAGCGGCCGCCCAATCCGCAGGTGCAATTGCTCGATTGTTGGCGTGCGGTTTATGCGCAGGTGCGACAGCAAGTCACGGGACCGCTGGCCATCGGCGGCAAGTCGATGGGCGGGCGCATGGCCAGTCTGGTGGCGGATGAGTTGGGTGCGGACGCGCTGATTTGCCTAGGCTACCCGTTTTACCCTGCAGGCAAGCCTGAAAAGCCTCGCGTGGCGCATTTGGCGCAGCTCAATACGCGCACGTTAATCGTGCAGGGTGAGCGTGATGCCTTGGGTAACCAGTCAACAGTGCTGGGCTATACGCTTTCAGCGGCCATCGAGCTGCTCTGGTTGGTGGCTGCCGACCATGACTTGAAACCCTTGCAAAAATCGGG
Organism: Pseudomonas sp.; assembly: GCA_037968715.1. GTDB lineage: Bacteria > Pseudomonadota > Gammaproteobacteria > Pseudomonadales > Pseudomonadaceae > Aquipseudomonas. The sequence goes on along the minus strand of JBBKVZ010000406.1, from coordinate 8,082 downwards.
CTTCAGTCATGAGCAGCACCTAGAGCAGGCCGCGGATGCAATCGTGGCTTTCTTGCGCAAAGCGCCATCATTGGTTAACGATTAAAACGCTCAATCAGGGCGTATTGCTGGTTAGCGGTAGAGGTCAGTGCGGTACTTAGGGTTGCCGTGTGTTGGGCGGCGTCGGCAGTTTGATCGGACAGTAACGAGATGGTGTGGATGTTGCGGCTGATCTCTTCCGCCACAGCACTTTGCTCCTCGGTGGCCGCGGCAATTTGATTGGTCATATCAGTAATGTGCCCGACGGCTGTGCTGATCCCGACCAGTGCTGCATCGGCGAGCAGGGCTTGTTCGACCCCTTGGTCTGCCTGTAAGCGCCCTTGTTGCATGGCGATTACCGCCTCTTCGGCGGTTTTTTGCAGTGTTGCAATCAGTTGATGAATTTGCCCAGTCGATGCGCCTGTGCGCTGTGCTAGGGAGCGCACTTCATCGGCCACTACGGCAAAGCCACGGCCCATTTCGCCAGCGCGTGCGGCTTCAATGGCGGCGTTGAGCGCCAGCAGGTTGGTCTGGTCGGCGATACCTTTAATTACATCGACCACGCCGCCAATTTCGCTGCTGTCTCTAGCCAGGCGAGTTACGGTTTCGCCGGTGTTAGTGATGGCTTGCGACAGTCGCTCGATGGCGTCTCGGGTATCACTGGCCACTTGCCGGCCTTGGGCGGTGAGTTGGTTGGCTTGGCGAGTGGCCTCTGCAGTTAGGGTCACGTTGCTGGCAATTTCTTGGGTGCTGGCGGCCATTTCGCTGATGGCGGCGGCCACCTGTTCGGTTTCGCCACGCTGACGTTCAAGTCCGGAGGAGCTTTTTTCGGCCAGCGCATGACCTTGACGTGCTTGCTGACTGAGTTGGGCGGCACTGTCTTGCACGCGGGTCAGGCAGGTGCTGAGTCGCGCCTGTTGGCTGAGCATGGCCATTTCTAGGCGTGCCTCGGCACCGTGACTGTCGGTGTACATCTGCGCAATCAGCGGGTCGCAGTTGGAGTGTTCGGCCAGTTTCAACAGGCGCTTGAGGCCGCGTTGTTGCCAGCTTAGGCCGGCCAGTCCGAGCGGTACGGCAAGCCCCGCCGCAAGCAAGAAACCCCAGTGTGAGCTTTGCCAAGTACCGATCAAAAAGCTGATTTGGCTGATTAGAATAAACGGTAGCCATGCTTGCAGTTGCGGCAACCATAGCTCTTGGCGCGGGATTGCCGATTTACCGTTGTTAATGCGCTGGTAAAGTGCCACGGCACGCCGAATTTGCTCAATATTGGGTTTTGTCCGCACCGACTCATAGCCGACCATCTTGGCGTTTTCGAGTACCGGGGTAACGTAGGCATTAACCCAGTAGTGATCGCCGTTCTTGCAGCGATTCTTGATGATGCCCATCCATGGTCGCCCGCGCTTTAATGTGCTCCACATATGTTCAAACACCGCCGCCGGCACATCAGGGTGGCGTACCAAATTGTGTGGCGCGTCAATCAACTCTTCGGGGCTAAAGCCACTGATATCGGTGAAGGCTTGATTGCAGTAAGTGATTTTTCCATTCAGGTCAGTGGTGGAAATCAGCCGCTGACTGTCGGCAAAGCTCCGCTCACGCTGGGTGATGGGTTGATTGTTACGCATGCTGTTGATCCTTGTGGGTAAGCATTTGGCCGTCGACGCTGCTGGGGATGGATTTGCTTTGCGTCAATCTGGCGACGGTAATTGCGCGTCAAAAAAACTGTGCTTTATACAGGAGTTGTTGACTGTATGGTCAGCCATTTTCGCGTGACCTGCGGCAGAGTGGGGAGCCGTTACAGGGTTACTGTCGGCAAGTAAGAGCAGGGGCTTTTCAAGCTATAGGGCAGAGCAGGGTGATATGCGGACGTGCGCTTGGCTGACTCGGTTATGATGCGCGCCTTGAGGAGAACGCCATGAATGCTTTGTTGTTGCACTGTCGCCCGGGTTTCGAGGGCGAGGTTTGTGCTGAGTTGTCTGAGCACGCGGCGCGCTTGGGCGTGGCCGGTTATGCCAAGGGCAAGGCCAGTAGTGCTTGCGCGGAATTTGTTTGTAGTGAAGCTGGCGGCGCGCAAACGTTGATGCGCTCTGTGCGCTTTAGTCAGCTGATTTTTGTGCGTCAGTGGGCGCGTGGCGACTATCTGCAGTTGCCGGAAACCGACCGTATCAGCGTGTTGCTTGAGCAGTTGGCCGAATATCCACAATGCGGCAGTTTGTGGCTAGAAGTGCTGGACACCAACGACGGCAAGGAATTATCGAATTTTTGTAAAAAATTTGAAGCACCGCTGCGCAAGGCGCTAATAAAAGCCGGGCGCTTAGTAGAGGATCCGAGCAAGCCGCGCTTATTGCTGACCTTCAAAAGTGGTCGTGAGGTGTTTCTGGGGGTGGCCGAGGCGAACAACTCGGCGTTTTGGCCGATGGGCATTCCACGCCTGAAGTTCCCGCGCAGTGCGCCGAGTCGCTCGACCTTGAAACTGGAAGAGGCATGGCATCAGTTTATTCCGCGCGATCAATGGGATGAACGCTTGGCCCCGGCCATGACTGCGGTCGATCTGGGCGCCGCCCCGGGTGGCTGGACCTGGCAGCTGGTGAATCGACACATGCTGGTTACCGCCATTGATAACGGGCCTATGGCTGAAAGCCTGATGGATACCGGCTTGGTTGAGCATCTACAGGCTGATGGTTTTACCTTCAAACCACGTAAGCCAGTGGACTGGATGGTCTGCGATATCGTTGAAAAGCCTGCGCGCAACGCTGCTTTGCTGGAAACCTGGCTGGGCGAGGGCCTGTGCCGCGAGGCAGTGGTCAACCTGAAACTGCCGATGAAGCAGCGCTACGCCGAAGTGAAGCGCCTGCTGGCGCGCATTGAGGAAGGCTTTGTGGCGCGCGGTGTGCGGGTGTCGATCGCTTGCAAGCAGCTTTATCACGACCGTGAAGAGGTTACTTGCCACCTGCGCCGGCTGGATAAACGCAGCCACTAATAGCTGCGTTAACTGCCAAACAGACGCGATGAGCGTTACGGTTGACTGGCCACGCGCGGTGCGATGGCCAAGATGCCCGGCAGCTCGATGGAACCGTCCAGCGTTACGCTAGTTGGCCGCCACGAGCTGTTAAACAAGTACTGGTCGCTAAAGCCGCTGATATTCAGGCCCAATACATCGCCTGGTTGTAGCAAGGCACTGACCGCCATCATGTCGATTTCACCGTTGGCGCCTATTGGCGTCACTTGCTCGCTGACAATCTCGCGACTGCCATCAAGGCGCTGTAGCTCTATGCGGGCAAATAGCGTCGAGGTGCCGTCGCTACGCTGCAAGTGCAGGCGCGGTATACCGAGCAAGGCACCTGCCTCGCTGGCAGTTTGCAGGGGAATAAAAGTCGATGGGCTGAGCCAGCCGCTGCTCAAGGGTCGGATGTGGGTAGTCGGGATCGGTAGCCGGGTTTGCGTGCTGGGCATTTGCTGGATGGCTACGCCATGCTCCAGGTCGAGGCTCAGGCATAGCTCAGGTACGCTGGCGGCAACGCCCTTGCGCCCGCGCAGTTTGTCTTCATACCAAGCGATAATGGCCTGATACATATTGATCGACCGCTCGCCGCAGTGCAGCACGGGCTCGTTATTAAAGGGTGGTAGGCCGCTCCATTGCTGCATCGGCGGCGGCAATATGTGTCCGCCTTGCATGCCCAACAGGCGAATATCGGCGTTGCCTTGTTTTAGGCAGTCACGTATTTGCAGGCCTTGATTGAGTGGGAACAGGGTGTCGCGCATGCCTTGAATGATTAGGGTGTCGGCCGTTGGCCGTTGGCCACGCTCACAGTAGCTGCGCAAGCTGTGCGCTTGCAGTTCGGCCTGGGCCTCAGGGTGCATGGTGCCGCTCAAAGTGTGCAAATATTGCGGCTGGACGAACTTGCCCAGATCATAGCCGGTGGCCAAGCCAAGGCTCATTAGCGTGCCGCCCCAGCCGATTTTTAACGTGCCAGCGGGAGCCAGCGCTTCACTGAGGTCGTACCAGGTGGCGATGGGCACTAAGGCGTCGATGCGCGGGTCTTCGGCTGAGGCCAACAACTGTACGGCGCCGCCATAGCTTTCGCCGAGCATACCGACGCGCGGGTCATTGGGGCCATCCATGGTTAAGCGCGGCAGTTTGGCGGCCGCCCAGTCGATCACCGCGAGGGCATCTTGCACCTCGTAGCGCGGGTCCATCATCTCGATATTGCCTTCGCTACCGCCCCAGCCGCGCTGGTCATAACTGATCACCCAATAGCCCGCTTGCCAAGCCTTGAGTGCGGCGCGCCCCGACATCATTTGCGTGCCATAAAACCCCTCCGGGCCGGTTACCCGCCAGCCGCCCCAGCCGTGGGTGTGCACCACCAACGGTGCGGTTGCACCGGCTTTAAGTGCTGGCTGGAATACCGTGGCCGACAGTCGGGTACCGTCGCGGCCGTAAATGACCGCCTCAAAGTAACTGGCGGGTAAGTCGCTGGCGCTTTGCGCTGCGTAATCGGGTAATTGGTCGCGGGCGGCGCAGCCGGTTAATAACAGGCTGCATAACAGGATGTTGAGAACGCGCATGGCTATTTTCTTGTTGTTTTAATTAGGTCGAGCAGAGTGCCCGGCAAGCGTTCTGTTCGTCAGCCCATCTAAGGTTGTGCCTGAACTGTACATGGGGGTGACCACCGCGTTGCTTTACGCGACAATGCACGCTTGTTTTTGGAGTCTGTGATGCCTTTGTCAACTGATGAAATTCTCGATGCCAGCGGTCTGCATTGCCCGGAGCCGGTGATGATGTTGCACAACAAGGTGCGTGATCTGGCGCCGGGCGCGCTATTGAAGGTGATTGCCACCGATCCATCAACGCGGCGTGATATTCCCAAATTCTGCATGTTTCTCGGCCACGAACTGCTCGAGCAACAGGTAGAGGCGGGCACCTATCTGTATTGGATTAAAAAGAAGCTCGACTGAACTGCATTGCGCGGGCGCCCAGCATGCTTTAGCTCAGGTAGCTTGCCGGCTCATGCGGATGTGCCGTTTGGCGCTGCGCATCAGACGAATGCCCAGCATGATTGCCGCACACGTTAGGCCGACGATTAACCCTTGCCACAAGCCGCGCGGGCCCGATGCTGGCCCCCACAGGTCGGTCAGGCCAAGACTGTAGCCGACGGGCAAACCAATCCCCCAGTAAGCAAACAAGGTCAGCAGCATTGTTACGCGGGTGTCTTGGTAACCGCGCAAGGCACCGGCGGCGGTCACCTGAATAGCGTCGGAAAACTGAAACAACGCTGAAAAAATAATCAGGCTGCTGGCCACCGCAATCACTGCCATGTCGTTGGTGTAGATGCGGGCAATGTATTCACGGCCCAGCAGCATCGAACTCGCCGAAACACAGGCGTAGGCCAGCGCAACTAGCATGCCGACCCCTGCGGCGTAGCGTGCTTCGCGCGGTTCGTTACGGCCCAGAGCCTGGCCCACGCGCACGGTTACAGCCATGCCTAAGGCAAAGGGAATCATGAAAATCATTGAGCTGAAATTTAAGGCGATTTGATGGCCGGCAACCACAGTGGCGCCCATCGCACCAATTAATAGGGCGATGACCGAGAAGATGCTCGCTTCGGCAAATATTGACACGCCAATCGGCATGCCCACAGAGAGTAAACGTTTGAGAATTGCCCACTGCGGCCAGTCAAAGCGACTGAATACCTGGCTCGGCTGGTAGTAAGGCGCCCACTTAACCCACCACAATATGCCCAGCAACATGCTCCACATGACGATGGCCGTGGCCCAGCCGCACCCGACGCCCCCCATGGCTGGCACACCCAATTTGCCGTAGATGAAAATGTAGTTGGCCGGAATATTAATCAGTAAGCCGAACAGGCCAAGCATCATGCTCGGCCGGGTGTGGCCGAGGCCGTCGCTGTAGCAGCGCAACACGTTATACAGCGCCGCCGCTGGGAAGCCGCAGGCCACTGCGCGCAAATAACCCATGGACGGCTCAATCAGCTTGGGTTCAACATTCATGACCTCCAGCACCACTTGCGCATGCCACAGCAGCAGGCCACAACCGCAGCCTATCAACAGTGCTAACCAGCAAGCTTGGCGCACCAATGGGCCGATTTCGTGGTGTAAACCTCCGCCAAAGCGCAGGGCTACTTTCGGCGTGGTGGCCAGTAAAACCCCGGTCATTAGCAAATACACCGGAACCCAGAGCGAGTTACCCAAGGCTACGGCGGCAAGGTCGCGCGGGCTGACTCGGCCGGCCATCAGCGTATCGACAAAGCCCATGGCCGTATTGGCCAGCTGGGCGATCATGATGGGCGCGGCCAGGACCAGCAGGCTGCGTAATTCGGTGCGCAGGCGAGCCGCGTTGGAGGAGGTGAGCATCAAACAATCCGGGGCGTTCAGCAAATCGAACAGTTTACCCGTCGGCCTCGGGCAGGGAAATGTAAAACTGACCGCTCGGGCTAGTTATCCTCGGGTCGTGGCTGTTGGTGTAGCGGCGCTGCAACAGGGATTGGCAATCCGGCATAGAATGCGTATCAGTCCCTTTTAAAAGAGCTTGTTAGAGACCCTTATGCGCATTATTGCCGACGAGAATATTCCGCTGCTTGATGAGTTTTTTGCCGCCAGCGCCCAGATTACCCGGCTGCCAGGGCGGGCCATTACGGCTGCTGACGTACAGAGCGCTGAAGTGCTGTTGGTGCGCTCGGTAACGCAGGTTAATCAGCAGTTATTAGCGGGCAGCGCGGTGCGTTTTGTCGGCACCTGCACCATTGGTACTGATCATCTCGATCTTGACTACCTTGCCAAGGCGGATATTTGTTGGGCCAGTGCTCCCGGATGTAATGCGCGAGGGGTGGTCGACTATGTACTCGGTAGCTTGTTGGTGCTGGCTGAGCGCACCGGTGCCGATTTAAACCAGCGGACCTATGGTGTGGTCGGTGCCGGTCAAGTGGGTTCACGCTTAGTTAAGGTTATGCGCGCATTGGGTTGGCGCGTGCTGGTGTGCGATCCGCCGCGGGCGGCCCGTGAAGGCGGCGATTATTACAGTCTTGAACAGCTGCTTGAGCAGTGCGATGTGCTCAGTGTGCATACCCCGCTGACTATTGAGGGTCCCTTGGCCACTCGGCATCTGCTCGATGCTGAACGACTGCAGGCTTTGCGCCCGGATGCTTGGCTGATTAACGCCAGCCGCGGCGCGGTAGTGGACAACGGCGCTTTGTATCAGCTGTTGTTGCAGCGTGTCGATGTGCAAGTGGTGCTAGACGTTTGGGAGGGAGAACCGTTAGTTGATGTGCCCTTGGCCGGCCTCTGTCAAATAGCCACCCCGCATATTGCCGGCTACAGCCTTGACGGCAAGTTACGTGGCACTGCCCAAATTTATCAGGCGTTCTGCGCTTGGCAGCAGCAGGCGGCAACGATAGCGCTGGACAGCTTGCTGCCAAAGCCGTGGTTGGCGGGGCTGGAGTTAAATGCGCAGTGCAGTCCGGTCTGGGCGCTAGCTACCTTGTGCAGGGCGGTATATGACCCGCGCCGAGACGATGCAGATTTTCGTCTTAGTCTTGTCGGTGAGCCTGCTGCGCGGCGTGCCGCCTTTGATGCCTTGCGCAAACACTATCCACATCGGCGTGAAACTGACGGATTACAGGTGCGTGTGTCCGAGCCTAGGCAGGGGGTACGCGAAGTAGTGCAGGCTTTGGGTGCGAGCTTGCTCAGTACGAATTAGCCGGCTTGCTGTGTATCAGTCATGTTTGTGCGCATTAAACAATCGCCCAAGCATGCCTGATAGCGATGTAGGCGGATTTAGGCTTTTTTCTGCGCTGCGACATAAGTTTTTGCCAGTTCGAGGCAGGCGCGCTGAATCATGCTTTCTGTGATGGCAACCTCACGACCTTGGGCGTCGATGATTGCCCCGCCAAACATAGCCTGTTGGGTCAGGTTGGTGCGGGCTGTTGGGCTGTTGGTAGTTTGCAGGTTCATGGTCATGCTCCTCATCAGGTGGTGGTTGCAGCCTAATGGGCTTAAATGACGGCGCTATGACAGGTGATGCAGTGTTTGAGGTTTATACATATTTACTCG
>JBBKVZ010000405.1:0-9185 GCA_037968715.1 Pseudomonas sp. | reverse complement strand
GAGGGAGTCGAAACCGCGGTAATCCTCTGGGCGCTGGCCCGTGAATTACGCTTGCTGGCGACCATTGCTCAGCAAGTCAGTCATGGCCTGCCGCTCGACAAAGCCTTCAGCCAAGCGCGGCCACCGGTGTGGGACAAGCGCCGGCCGCTGATTAGCAAAGCACTGCAACGGCACAATGTCAGTGGCTGGAATCGCTTACTGCAAGACGCGCAACTGATCGACGCGCAAATCAAAGGTCAAGCCGCCGGCGATGCCTGGAGCAGTCTGAGTCGTCTCGCGCTACTGATGGCTGGCCAACGCTTGCGCCTGCCTGCGCAATAAAGCGTTTATCCGCACCACGCAGCACTGGCGTTTGTTGGGCGAGCCGGGGAAGATGTGCATGCCGAGAGCTGATCGGCAGCACTTAAGGAGCCCCTATGGCCAAGCGCAAAACAACCGGCCCGAATAAGGCCAAATCAATAATTGCCCAACCCCTGTTTCGCTGTCGCCAAGAGCGGCCGAGTAAAGGCAAAGGCAGCTACCGCCGCGAAGCCTTCCCGTCTGACCACGGGGAGGCTTCTCTGTTTCTGGCCGCGTAAACGCGCTAGCGCAAGGCACAGCGGGCGCCGTCATGGTAAAGTTTGCCTCTATCTGAACCGCGCTGAGAGACCCGCATGCTTTACCCAGCTCCGCTTCGTCGCACGCTTTTCTGCCTCGCCACCTTCCTGCTCAGCGCCTGCGCTGAACAACAGTCCAACGCGCAAACTAGCCCGATTCTGGCCAGCCCAAGCGTCGCGCAAAGTCAGCCGGCAACCCTGCCCGATGTACAGCCCGCAGTGCCAGCGCAGAGCTTTGCCCAGTGGCTGGCACAGTTTCGCCAACAAGCCCTCGACGCGGGTATTCAAGCGACGGTATTCGATCAAGCCTTTGCCGGCATTAGCCCGGATGCGGCGGTCATCAAAGCCGACAATAGCCAGCCCGAATTTACCCGCCCGGTGTGGGAGTATCTGCAGGGAGCCACCTCTGCCGCCCGTGTAAACCGTGGCCAGACATTACTCAGTGAGCAGGCCGTAACCCTCGCCGCCATTGAAAGCAAATATGGCGTAGACCGCCAAGCGTTAGTGGCCATCTGGGGCATGGAGAGCAGCTTTGGCCGCTTTACCGGCGACAAATCGGTAATCCGTTCACTGGCCAGCCTTGCCTACGAGGGCCGCCGTCCGGCCTTTGCGCACGCCCAATTGCTGGCCGCCCTGCAAATTTTGCAACACGGCGATGTACCCAGCAGCCAGCTTCTCGGTTCTTGGGCCGGCGCCATGGGCCAAACTCAATTTATTCCCACCACCTACAACCATTACGCCGTCGACTTTGACGGTGATGGTCAGCGTAATATCTGGACCAGCTCTGCAGACGCCTTAGCCTCGGCCGCCAATTACCTGCACAGCTCCGGCTGGCAAATAGGTCAACCGTGGGGCATGGAAGTTACCTTGCCGGAAGGCTTTGACTACGCCCTCGCAGACACGGACATTCGTAAATCTTTGCGTGAGTGGCGTCAGCTCGGCGTTAAAAACCTGCCGTTGGATTTTGCCGACGCCAAAGCCTCACTGCTGCTGCCAGCCGGTTATCGCGGCCCGGCGTTTTTGCTGTTAGATAACTTCCGGGCCATTCTCAAGTACAACAACTCGACCTCCTACGCGTTGGCAGTCGGCCTGCTCTCGGAGCGCCTACTCGGCGGCGGCCAAGTGCTGGCTAAGTGGCCGCTGGATGATCTGCCGCTGAGCCGCGCACAGCGTATCGTGCTGCAAGAGCAACTGCTCAGCAAAGGCTTCAACCCCGGTGGAGTGGACGGTATTATTGGCGCTAATAGCCGCAAAGCCATTCGCAGCTATCAGCAAAGCTTGCGCTGGCCCGCAGACGGTTACCCCACTCAGGCGCTGCTGCAGTCACTGATCGGTACCCTGTAAACACTGCGAAAACAAAAAAGGCGACCGAGGGTCGCCTTTTTTAGCACTGCCACTCTTAGCTTTTCTTCGCTTCATGGGCTTGCTGGTCGGCATGATACGAGGAGCGTACTAGCGGGCCAGAGGCGACGTTTTTGAAGCCCATTTTCAGGCCTTCCTCAGCGAACCAGGCAAAGATGTCTGGGTGCACATAACGCTGAACAGCCAAGTGGCTGCGTGTTGGCTGTAAGTACTGGCCGAGGGTGAGCATATCGATATCGTGCTCACGCATGCGCTGCATAACCTCGATAACCTCCTCATCTGTTTCGCCCAAACCAAGCATCAAGCCCGACTTGGTCGGCACGTTTGGCACCAGTTTTTTGAAGTTCTCCAGCAGGTCGAGCGACCACTCGAAGTCTGAACCCGGACGCGCGGCTTTATACAGGCGCGGAACGGTTTCTAGGTTGTGGTTAAACACATCCGGCGGCTCAGTGGCGGTAATCGCCAAGGCGATGTCCATACGGCCACGGTAATCCGGTACCAATGTCTCGAGCTGCACGCCAGGCGACAGCAAGCGGATTTCACGCAGGCAATCGGCAAAGTGCTGGGCACCGCCGTCACGCAGGTCATCACGGTCTACCGAGGTGATAACCACATACTTCAGGCGCAGGTCGGCAATCGCCACCGCGAGGTTCTTGGGCTCATCAGCATCCAGCGCATTCGGCCGACCATGGCCGACGTCGCAGAACGGACAACGACGGGTACAGATATCGCCCATGATCATGAACGTCGCGGTGCCACCGGAAAAGCACTCGCCGAGGTTCGGGCACGAAGCCTCTTCACAGACGCTGTGCAACTTATGTTTGCGCAGCAACTGCTTAATATTGTCGACTTCTGGCGACAGCGGGATACGCACGCGAATCCAGTCTGGCTTGCGCAGAAACTCATCGGTAGGAATGATTTTTACCGGGATACGCGCCACTTTATCGGCACCGCGCAACTTTACGCCGGCTTCAACTTTGACTGGCGCTTTGCCCGTCGATGCCACTGGACCTGCAGATTCATTACTCATAATGCTTAGATTCCGCCCGTCAGGGTCGTCTGTTCAACATAACCGAGGTGTTTGACGAGCTGTGCGCGCAATCGGGCACTTACTTCGGCAAAATCCAGCGGGCCGATCAGGTCTCGCAGTTGGGTCATGCGCAGGCCGGCATAACCACAGGGATTGATCCGCGCAAACGGCTCAAGGTCCATATCCACATTCAGCGCCAAGCCGTGAAAGCAGCGACCATTACGAATGCGCAGGCCCAGGGAGGCGATTTTCGCGCCATCGACATATACACCAGGGGCATCAGCTTTGGCAGCCGCCGTCACCCCATAACTGGCCAGCAACTCGATCAGGCTTTGCTCTATGCGACTAACCAGCTCGCGCACGCCAAAACCTAAGCGGCGCACATCCAGCAACACGTAAGCCACTACCTGGCCCGGGCCGTGGTAAGTCACCTGACCGCCACGATCGGCCTGCACCACAGGAATGTTACCGGGCAATAGCAGATGCTCAGCCTTGCCAGCTTGGCCCTGCGTGAACACGGCTTCGTGCTGCAACAGCCATAACTGGTCAGCGCTGTCTGGCGTGCGGCTGTTGGTAAAGTCCTGCATGGCCTGCCAAACAGGCTGGTATGGCTGCAGACCCAACTCGCGCACACCCAGCACACTCATCAGAGCACCACCGCTAGCCGGTTCTTGGCTAGCGTGCAGCACAGCACCATCGGTACACGGCTCTTGGTCGCCGTGCATCACAGCACCATATGTACACGGCCAGTGGCGCGCAGATCACTGTTAATCGCTTCCAGCTGTAACGGTCCAGTGGCGGTAATTAGCACCTGAAAGGAGTGAAAGCGGCCATTGCTGCTATCGCGCCGCGTCAGGGTGCGGGGATCAAAGTCGGGAGCATGCCGCTGCATCACTTCGATAACCATCTCGGCAAAACCCTCGCCCGCGTCGCCAATCACCTTGATCGGGTAGAGCGGGCATGGGAATTCAATCACCGGTGGCGGCAGATCATTTTTATTCATCGCCAGAACCTCGCAAGCCAGTGCAGGCGCGCCGCGTAAGCGCACCTGCGGGCAGTATTAGTTGAATAGGCCGTAGAAGAACAAGCGCAGGCTGTCCCACATGCGGCGCATGAAGCCAGCCTCTTCTACTGCCTGCAAAGCCACCAGGTCGGCGGTATGCAAGACTTTACCGTCCAGTGTCACTTCAACCTTGCCGATTACCGCGCCCTTAACAATCGGCGCGATCAACTGTGGCAAGAAGGTCATGCTCGCCTGTAGATCTTTGGCCTGGCCCTTAACCACGGTAAGGGTCAGGTCCTCGGACAAACCGGCATTAACTTCACGCTCAAGGCCTTTCCAAACCGGCACTTTGGCGAGCTCAACACCCTTTTGGTAAAAGGTCTTGGCTTCAAAGAAACGGAAGCCATAGGTCAGCAGCTTCTGCGTTTCAGCGGCGCGCGCCGACTCGCTGCTAGTGCCGAACACCACGGCGATCATCCGCGTGCCTTCACGTACCGCCGAGGCCACCATGCAGTACCCCGCTTCGTCGGTATGCCCAGTTTTCAGGCCATCAACGGTTTTGTCACGCCACAACAACAGGTTGCGGTTTGGCTGTTTGATGTTGTTCCAGAAAAATTCTTTCTGCGAATAAATTTTGTAGTGCGCAGGATCCGCATAGATGATTGCCCGTGCCAAACGCGCCATGTCGTGCGCGGTTGAGTAATGCTCAGGGTCAGGCAGACCGGTGGCATTCATAAAGTGGCTACCACTCATGCCCAGGGCTGCAGCATTGGTATTCATCATGTCGGAAAAGGCATCTTCGCTGCCGGCAATGTGCTCGGATAAAGCAACGCTGGCATCGTTACCCGACTGAATAATGATGCCGTGCAGCAGGTCGCTGACCGATACCTGTGTGCCCACTTGGATAAACATCCGTGAGCCGCCGGTGCGCCAGGCGTGCTCGCTGACGGTCACTAGATCGGTTTCACCGATTTGGCCTTTATCGATTTCCATGGTGGCGATATAGGCGGTCATCAATTTGGTCAGGCTGGCCGGCGGCAAACGCTGATCGCCATTGTTTTCAACCAGCACCTGACCACTCAGCGCATCCATCAACACATAGGATTTAGCCCCCAATTGTGGCGGCGAGGGAACTGCCTGTGCGGCTGACACCCAAGCGGCAGGCGCAGTAATAAGCAGGGCAAGCAGTGACAGTCGTTGTGCGAAGCTGGTGATATTCATCCGAATCTCTGAGTTTACGGTTTTGGGCGTAGCGCCCATTGAAAACGTTTTGTAGCCTTTGCCACGCATGCCTGAGCATTTACTGTACGGTTCTAACACCGAGCACTAAGGCAGTCGTACCACGCTTGGCCGACCGAAGTTAGCCTGCTGTACGCGCTCTTGTACTTGCTCAACCTCTGTTTGGCTGCTGATCGGCCCCAGCCGTACTCGATGCAGGGTCTGCTGATTGAACGCCACCGAGCTGATGAAAACCGGCGCACTCACTGTTTGACTCAACTTGTCCTTGAGGAGCGCTGCAGCGTCCGGATTGGCGAAGGCGCCCACCTGGAGATACAGCCCAGCGACTGGTGCGGAAGCGTTTTTTTTTACCCCTACAGGCATCGGTAGTACTGCCGCAGCATGCTGGTCCGGCGGCGGCGTGTATTCTTCAACCGACGCGGCCATCGCCGCAGCCTGCACTTGCGGCGCCTGAGCAACTCTCTGTGGGGTGGCCAATACTAACGGCACTGGCTGGCCCTGTTGTGCCCACCACTCAGCGGGATCAATACCCTCAACACGCACGCGGGCAGTACCGGCCTCGGCATAATCGAGCTTTTTCGCGGCGGCAAACGACAGATCAATCACCCGGTCTGAGTAAAACGGGCCGCGATCGTTAACCCGCAAGATCACCGCTTTGCCGTTCTCAAGATTGGTTACTCGCACATAACTAGGCAATGGCAGCGTCTTGTGCGCCGCAGTCATGCCGTAAAGGTCGTATTTTTCACCATTAGCCGTGGCCTCACCGTGAAACATCGTGCCGTACCACGAGGCCAAACCAACGGCCTGATAACGCTCGGCATGCTGCTGCGGGTAATAGGTAATACCGCGCACCGTATACGGGTTGGCCTTAACCCGGCCGTAGTGCGGCATCGGCACGGCGTCGGCAATCAGCGAGACATCCACATCCCACCAAGGAGCACCGTCGCGATGTGGCTTAACGTAACTACCCGGCCCGGAAATCACGTTGCTCTGTGGCTGCGGCTGCGGTTTAGGCGGCACCCGCGTGTGCGAGCAGCTCATCAGCAATAAACCAAGCGCCACGCAGACGCTGGTTTTCAGTATTGGAGCAAACGTCACTTAGCACCCCGCGCCAGGAGCAACTCTTCAGACAACTGATGCACAGCCATCGCGTACATGGCGCTGCGGTTGTAACGCGTAATGGCGTAAAAGTTTGGCAAACCGAGCCAGTATTCAGGCCCATCGGCACCTTCGAATCGAAAAGCCGTAACCGGCTGGTCCGCGCGCAAAACATCATTGCTAGACCAGCCAAGCGCACGCAGCTCACCCACGGTTTTAACCGGTTCAATGCCGACAGTTAAACCCTCGTCAACCTGTGCACCACGGACCTGCGCTCGGCTTACCACCGCGCCACCCGCAGTCCAGCCATGATGCTTGAAGTAGCTGGCAACACTGCCAATGGCATCCGCAGGATCGGTCCAAATATTGATTTTGCCATCCCCATCCAGGTCTACCGCATAGGCGCGGTAGCTGCTCGGCATAAACTGCGGCAGGCCCATGGCACCGGCATACGAGCCTTTCAAGCTGATCGGGTCCACTTGCTGCTCGCGGGCCAGCAATAAAAACTCTTTCAGCTGTTGGCGAAAAAACGGCGCGCGCGCGGGATAATCAAACGCTAACGTGGAGAGCGCATCGATCACTCGGTAACTGCCGGTGTTGCCACCGTAGAAGGTTTCTACACCGATAATGGCCACGATGACCTGCGGATCGACGCCGTATTCCTGCTGAGCCCGCAATAGTGCAGCTTCATTCAAACGCCAAAAGTCGACACCACGGGAGATCCGCGCCGGGGTGATAAAAATTGGTCGGTAAGCGCTCCACTGCTTAACTTTTTCTGCCGGGCGCGAGATCGCGTCGAGAATCGACTGCTTGCGCTCCACCTGGGTAAACAATGCCGTCAACTGCTCACTGGGAAACCCGTGTTCGGTGGTCATTTCCGTAATGAAGCTGGCCACCTCAGGCGAGTTATCGTAGTCAAGGGCAAGCGCGGTTTGCGCACCACACAAACTGGCCAGCAAAGTAAACCAGCTAAGGGGGCGAACTGTCCTGCGACGTAGCAAAGGCATTGTTGTTTCCACGAACTTATTCATTGTCATTAAACCTGGGCGATCCATTTGCGATGGGTGTGGATCGACATCAAAATTCCAAACCCAGTCATCAGCGTCACCAATGAGGTGCCGCCATAACTAATAAAAGGTAACGGTACGCCAACCACGGGCAATAAACCGCTGACCATACCAATGTTGACGAACACATACACAAAAAAGGTCATCGTCAGGCTGCCAGCCAATAGCTTACCGAAGAGTGTCTGCGCTTGGGCGGTAATCACCAAACCGCGGGCAATTAGCAGCAAGTAAATTAGCAGCAGTACGCAAATGCCCACTAAGCCAAACTCTTCGCCGAGCACCGCGATAATAAAGTCAGTGTGGCTTTCTGGTAAAAAGTCCAAGTGCGACTGGGTTCCCAACAACCAACCCTTACCGAACACGCCCCCGGAACCAATAGCTGCTTTGGACTGGATAATGTTCCAACCAGTTCCCAGAGGATCGCTTTCCGGGTCGAGAAAAGTCAGGACCCGCTGTTTCTGATACTGCAGCAGGACGAAAAACCACATCCCCACAGCGATTGGCACCACGGCAGTCACCGCCGCCAGAATCCAGCGCCAGCGCAGCCCAGCCATAAACATCACAAACAAGCCGGAGACCATAATCAGCAGCGAAGTACCTAGGTCAGGCTGACGCACGACCAAGGCAAAAGGCACTAGGATCAACGCCAAACCAACCAGTACATGTTTGATTTTCGGCGGCAAGCTACGCGAGGCCAAGTACCAGGCGATGGTCGCCGGCATGATGAGTTTCATAAACTCTGACGGCTGGAAGCGGATGACTCCCGGAATATTGATCCAGCGGGTCGCGCCCATGGCGTTATGACCCATAACGTCCACCACAATCAGCAGCATGACCCCACCGACGTAGGCCAGCGGTACCCAGCGCGCAATGAATCGTGGCTCCAGCTGCGCGACGATAAACATCGCCACCAAGCCCAAGCCAAATGAACCCGCCTGTTTGATCAGTAGATCCCAATCCTTACCACTGGCCGAATACAGCACAAACAAACCAGAGCTGATCAAGACCAACAAGATCAGCAACAGTTGCCCGTCGATATGCAGACGCTGCAGCAATGTCGCACGGCGGCGTAAAACATCCTCACCAGAAAGGCTGCGGTCAAAATTACTGTTCATACTTGTGGCTTCACTGTTGCTGCCCCACGGGTTTATTGACTGCAGCGGCTGGCACAACATACTCAGGTTTGAGCTGACCGTCGGGGCCCAGCAACCAGGCGTCCATCACTTGTTTAACAATCGGCGCCGCCACCCCCGAGCCTGACTCGCCGTTTTCGATCATCACGGCCACGGCAATTTTAGGGTTGTCTGCCGGTGCAAATGCAATAAACAGTGCATGGTCACGGTGCCGTTCTTGGACTTTCGAGCGGTCATATTTCTCGCCCTGTTTGATCGCCACGACCTGCGCCGTGCCGCTCTTGCCGGCAATCCGATACAGCGCCGACTCGCCCACTTTGCGCGCAGTACCTCGGGCACCGTGCATCACCTGCTGCATACCATTACTGACCTGATCCCAGCTCTTGGGGTCGTGCAACTGGATATCCGGCATCGGGCTGGGTAGTTGCAACTCTGCCGGACGCACTAGGTTTTGCGGCGCCACACCATCGATATCTTTGGCCAAATGCGGACGGCTCCACTTACCTTTACTGGCAATCAGTGCCGCGACCTGCGCCAGCTGCAAAGGCGTCGTTTGCATATAGCCCTGGCCGATGCCCAGAATCAGTGTCTCGCCCGGATACCAAGCCTGACGGTAGCGTGCACGCTTCCATTCACGCGACGGCATCAACCCTGAAG
>JBBKVZ010000404.1:0-8268 GCA_037968715.1 Pseudomonas sp. | reverse complement strand
TGATGAACTGGGTCATCTGCTTGTTGCGCTGCAACTGCTCGCGCCGGTTGGGCAGCACAACGCAGCGCTCCGGGCCGAACTGCCAGGGCTCGGCGCGTATTGATTCGGTGATCATGGGGAGTACCGGGAAGGTAGGGCGCATTGAGCGCCCTGTAAGTTGTTGATTTAGAACGGAATGTCGTCATCAAAGCTGTCGTAGTCCGGCGCAGGCTGAGCGGCAGGCTGCGGTGCTGGACGCGACTCACGCGGCGCTTGCTGCTGCGGCTCACGTGGCGCTTGCTCGCGCTGTGGCTGGGCTTGTGGACGCTGCTGGCGCGGTGCGGAGTCGCCACCACCTTCTGGGCGGCCGCCCAACAACTGCATGGTGCCTTGCATGTCGACGACGATTTCTGTGGTGTAACGCTTAATGCCGTCTTTTTCCCACTCGCGGGTCTGCAACTTGCCTTCGATGTAAACCTGCGAACCCTTACGCAAGTATTCGCCAGCAATTTCCGCCACTTTGCCAAACAGGGAAACACGGTGCCATTCGGTCTTTTCGACCTTTTGCCCGGTTTGCTTGTCGGTCCACTGCTCGCTTGTCGCCAAGCTCAAGTTGGTGACGGCATTACCGTTGGGCATGTAGCGTGTTTCTGGATCCTGACCACAGGTTCCGACCAAGATGACTTTGTTAACCCCACGGGCCATAACGTTCTCCTAGATGTGTGCAGTCACGGGCGCCGCTTCAATCAGGCGTTCAACAGTGCTGCGGTCTAATTGTTGAGTATCGATTTTGATATAGATGGCCGCTTCATCAGCAACCACCACTGCATCAGTTACCCCAGCCAAGCGCTGCAGGCGCTCCGCCAAGCCACTATCAGCCAGCGCCGCAGGCGTGAGCGCAAGACGCAGACTGGTGACGTAAGGTGGTTCGCGCATAGTAACAGCAAAGCCCAACCACAAGGCGCAGAGCACCGCACAGCCGCTAAATACGTACGCAACCCCGCCGACTTGAAACAACCAGCCGCCAACAATCCCGCCAACAGCCGCGCCCAAGAACTGACTGGTTGAATAGACCCCCATCGCAGTGCCTTTACCACCCGCCGGCGCCACTTTACTGATCAGCGACGGCAACGAGGCTTCCAGCAAGTTAAACGCGGCAAAAAACACGATAGTGCCCAGCAGCAAAGTGCGCAAACTGTGCCCAAACTGCCAGAAAAATAGCTCACAGAGCAGCAGTACTGTGACGGAGCCGAGCAGCACTCGCTTCATCTGGCGTTGTTTTTCGCCATAGATAATGAACGGGATCATGCTGAAAAAACCCACCAGCAATGCCGTTAGATAGACCCACCAATGTTGCTCTTTGGGCAAGCCGCCGCTTTCTACTAAGGCTAACGGCAGGGCAATAAAGCTGGCCATCAGCACCGCGTGCAAGACAAAAATACCCAAATCCAGGCGTAACAGATCGGGATGCCGCAAGGTGGAAAGCAGCGCCTGCTTGGCCACGCCCGACTCACGATGGCGTAACTGCCCAGAGGCTCGCGGCACCACGAATGCCACGATCAATATGCCCAGCAAAGCCATTCCCGCCGTCGCTTCAAACAAACCCGACAAACCATAAGCGCGGGTCAACAGCGGCCCAACCACCATGGCTACAGCAAACGACAGACCGATGCTCATGCCAATCATGGCCATGGCCTTGGTACGATGCTGCTCGCGAGTAAGGTCCGAGAGCAAAGCCATCACCGCTGCCGAGATGGCCCCAGCGCCCTGCAGCACACGCCCGGCGATCACTCCCCAAATTGAATCGGCCGAAGCCGCCAGCACGGCGCCTGCGGCAAAAATTAGTAAACCGATATAGATCACCGGCAACCGGCCAATGCGGTCAGACAAAATCCCAAACGGAATCTGCAACAAGGCTTGAGTCAAGCCGTAAGCACCAATCGCCAAACCAATCAGGGCTGGGGTCGCGTCACGCAGGCCCATACCGTAGGTCGCCAACACGGGCAAAACCATAAACATGCCCAGCATGCGAAAAGCGAAAACCAACGCCAACCCAGAGGCAGCCCGGGTCTCGCGCGAACTCATACGCTCGTTATGTAGATCGTGCACGAACAAACCCTCATAACTGTTATCGACGAAAAACGCGCAGGCGCGGGCGGCGGCAATTCTAGCAGTAGCGCCCGGCGCGGCACAGCGCCGATGCTTTCCGCTAGCGACCAGCGCGCCGTATACTCATGCGTTTACGCTCGTCACGCGAGGCAGCAAGTGGACAAGATAGTGATTCGTGGGGCCCGTACCCACAACTTGAAGAATATCGACCTGACACTACCGCGCGACAAACTGATCGTGATCACTGGCCTGTCTGGCTCGGGCAAATCATCGCTGGCCTTCGACACGCTCTACGCCGAAGGCCAGCGCCGCTATGTCGAGTCGCTATCGGCGTATGCCCGGCAATTTTTGTCGATGATGGAAAAGCCCGACGTCGACACCATCGAAGGGCTTTCACCAGCCATTTCGATCGAGCAAAAATCCACTTCGCACAACCCGCGCTCCACCGTCGGCACCATCACCGAAATTTACGACTATCTGCGTCTTTTATACGCACGTGTCGGCATACCCCGCTGCCCAGACCATGATCTGCCACTGGAAGCACAGACCGTCAGCCAAATGGTCGACCAAGTCTTGGCACTGCCCGAAGGGCGCAAACTGATGCTGCTGGCCCCAGTGATACGCGAACGCAAGGGCGAGCACCTGGCGATTTTTGATGAGCTACGCGCCCAAGGTTTTGTGCGCGTGCGAATTAACGGCAAGCTGCATGAGCTAGACGAGCTACCCAAGCTTGATAAGCAGAAGAAACACACGATTGACGCCGTAGTTGACCGTTTTAAGTCGCGTGGCGACCTCCAGCAGCGACTGGCGGAGTCGTTTGAAACAGCCCTGAAACTGGCGGACGGTTTGGCGCTGGTGGCACCCATGGAGGACGAAGTAGGCGAAGAGATGGTCTTCTCTGCGCGCTTCGCGTGCCCGACTTGCGGTCACTCGATTAGCGAACTTGAGCCGAAGATGTTCTCGTTTAACAACCCGGCCGGGGCATGCCCTACCTGTGATGGCCTCGGGGTAAAACAGTTTTTCGATATTAAACGCGTCGTACAGGGCGAGCTGACCTTAGCCGAAGGCGCCATTCGCGGCTGGGACCGGCGCAATGTGTACTACTTCCAAATGCTCGGCTCGCTGGCCGCGCATTACGGCTTTAGCCTTGAGGTGCCGTTCAACGATCTCACCGCCAGCCAACAAAAAGCCATCCTGCATGGCAGCGGCAGTGATGACGTTGAGTTTCGTTACCTAAATGATCGCGGCGACATCGTTAAGCGCGCCCATCCATTTGAAGGCATCGTGACTAATCTGGAGCGCCGCTATCGCGAAACTGAATCGCAAAGTGTCCGCGAAGAGCTGGGTAAGTTCCTCAGTACGCAAGCTTGTACCTCCTGTTTTGCCACGCGCCTACGCCGTGAATCACGGCATGTTTGGGTGGGTGAAAAGAATCTACCAGCCGTGACTGGCATGCCGATTGGTGACGCCACAGAAT
Source organism: Pseudomonas sp. (assembly GCA_037968715.1). Taxonomy (GTDB): domain Bacteria; phylum Pseudomonadota; class Gammaproteobacteria; order Pseudomonadales; family Pseudomonadaceae; genus Aquipseudomonas. The sequence continues at coordinate 4,703 of JBBKVZ010000404.1, read as the reverse complement.
ATTTTGCCAGCCTGACCCTGCCGGGCCGCCGCGGTGAAATTGCCGAAAAAATCCTCAAAGAAATCCGCGAGCGCCTGCAGTTTTTGGTCAACGTCGGCCTTGACTACCTCACCCTTGACCGCAGCGCTGACACCCTTTCTGGTGGCGAGGCGCAACGCATTCGTCTGGCCAGCCAGATTGGCGCCGGTCTGGTCGGAGTGATGTACATCCTCGACGAGCCTTCGATTGGCTTGCACCAACGCGACAACGAGCGACTACTCGGCACGCTGCGCCATCTACGCGATATCGGCAACACGGTGATCGTGGTCGAACACGATGAGGACGCCATTCGCATGGCCGATTACGTCGTTGATATTGGTCCCGGTGCAGGTGTGCACGGCGGACAAATCGTCGCCCAAGGAACGGCAGCAGAAGTCATGGCTCACCCAGACTCGCTCACCGGCAAATACTTGTCTGGTCGGGTAAAAATACCCGTACCGGCCAAGCGTACACCGCGCAATAAAAAGCTCGCCCTGAAAATTAAAGGTGCTCGCGGCAACAACCTGCGCAATGTCGACCTCGAGATCCCTATTGGCTTGCTGACCTGCGTAACCGGTGTATCGGGCTCGGGCAAATCTACCCTGATCAACAACACCCTATACCCACTGAGTGCAACCGCCTTAAATGGCGCCACCACACTTGAGCCTTCTGCCCACGACAGCTGCGATGGCCTGCAGCATCTGGACAAGGTCGTGGATATCGACCAAAGCCCGATTGGCCGCACACCTCGCTCCAACCCAGCGACCTACACAGGCCTGTTTACCCCGATTCGCGAACTGTTTGCCGGAGTGCCTGAATCACGCTCGCGCGGTTATGGGCCCGGGCGCTTCTCGTTCAACGTTAAAGGTGGTCGCTGTGAGGCATGCCAAGGCGACGGTCTAATTAAAGTCGAGATGCACTTCTTGCCTGACATCTACGTCGCCTGCGACGTGTGCAAGAGCAAGCGTTATAACCGCGAGACTCTCGAAGTAAAATACAAAGGCAAGAACATCCACGAAGTCCTGGAAATGACCATTGAAGAGGCGCGGCCGTTCTTTGATCCCGTGCCGGCACTGGCCCGCAAGCTGCAAACACTGATCGACGTCGGCCTGTCTTACATCAAGCTCGGTCAGTCGGCGACCACCCTGTCGGGTGGTGAAGCGCAGCGGGTCAAACTGTCCCGCGAGCTGTCCAAGCGTGACACCGGCAAGACGCTTTACATCCTCGACGAACCCACTACCGGCCTGCATTTTGCTGATATTCAGCAGCTCCTCGACGTACTGCATCGCCTGCGCGATCACGGCAATACCGTGGTAGTCATTGAGCACAACCTCGACGTAATCAAGACGGCAGACTGGCTGGTCGACCTCGGCCCCGAAGGCGGGTCAAAGGGCGGGCAAATTATTGCGACCGGTACTCCCGAAGAAATCGCCGACATGCCGCAGTCGTATACAGGCCATTACCTGAAGCCACTGCTGCAGCGCGATACAGCCTAGCTGCCATCCCCCATCAGGTTAGATAACAGCCACAAGAAAAAGCACAGCCCTAAAGGCTGTGCTTAATCCATAGGGTTGTGCTGCCTTTAACTCGGTCAGCCAACATCTAATGCCGCAGACCCGCACAAATTCTGTAGTTGCCAATACACGAGAATCCCAGCGTGTTGGGACACAGTCATACAGCACTTTCTTTCGCACAACAAAAAACCGGGCACTAGGCCCGGTCTTTTGTGAAGCTTGACGTTTTACTCGGCAGTAACAGCTACAGCGCCGGCAGAACGATCAACCAACTCGACATACGCCATTGGCGCATTGTCGCCAGTACGGAAACCGCACTTAAGGATACGCAGGTAGCCGCCCTGACGGGTGGCGTAGTGCTTGCCCAGGTCATTGAACAGCTTGCCAACCATAGCTTTCGAACGAGTACGATCGAAAGCCAAACGACGGTTTGCAACGCTATCAATTTTAGCCAAAGTGATCAGCGGCTCAGCAACGCGACGCAGTTCCTTAGCCTTAGGCAGGGTAGTTTTGATCAGCTCGTGCTCAAACAGCGACACAGCCATGTTTTGAAACATGGCCTTACGGTGCGCGCTGGTGCGGTTGAGGTGACGACCACTCTTACGATGACGCATGGTTTAATTCCTTACCAAACTCACGTTCGGTGATTACGACTATCAGGCCGTGGCCTTCTCGTCTTTCTTAAGGCTTGCCGGCGGCCAGTTGTCGAGGCGCATACCGAGGGACAGACCGCGTGAGGCTAAAACATCCTTGATCTCAGTCAGGGATTTTTTACCCAAGTTCGGAGTCTTCAACAGCTCTACTTCGGTGCGCTGAATCAGGTCGCCGATGTAGTAGATGTTTTCCGCCTTAAGGCAGTTGGCCGAACGAACGGTCAGCTCAAGATCATCAACCGGACGCAACAGGATCGGATCGATCTCGTCTTCCTGCTCGATTACCACAGGCTCACTGTCACCTTTGAGATCGACGAATGCAGCCAACTGCTGTTGCAGAATGGTTGCAGCACGACGAATAGCCTCTTCAGGATCGAGAGTACCGTTGGTTTCCAGGTCAATAACCAGCTTGTCCAGGTTAGTGCGCTGCTCAACGCGGGCGTTTTCTACAACGTACGCGAGGCGACGAACCGGGCTAAACGAAGCGTCCAGCTGCAAGCGACCAATGCTGCGGCTTTCATCTTCATCGCTCTGACGTGAGTCAGCCGGCTCATAGCCACGTCCACGGCGAACGGTAAGCTTCATGCTCAACGCGCCGTTGGAAGCTAGGTTAGCGATGACGTGATCGGGGTTAACGATCTCGACATCGTGATCCAGCTGAATATCGGCAGCGGTAACCACACCCGAACCTTTTTTAACGAGGCTCAACGTAACTTCGTCACGTCCGTGCAGCTTGATAGCTAAACCTTTAAGGTTGAGCAGGATTTCAATTACATCCTCCTGCACACCTTCGATGGCGCTGTACTCATGGAGTACACCGTCAATCTCGGCCTCGACTACCGCGCAGCCTGGCATAGAGGACAACAGGATGCGACGCAGCGCGTTGCCCAACGTGTGGCCAAAACCACGCTCGAGAGGCTCGAGAGTGATCTTAGCGCGGGTAGAACTCACCACCTGCACATCAATGTGGCGAGGGGTCAGGAACTCATTTACCGAAATCTGCATGGATGCACCTATTACTAGCCCTTACTTGGAGTAGAGCTCGACAATCAGGCTTTCGTTGATGTCGGCAGACAGATCGCTGCGAGCAGGAACGCTTTTAAACACGCCCGACTTCTTCTCAACGTCAACTTCTACCCACTCAACGCGGCCACGCTGGGCACACAATTCAAGAGCTTGAACGATGCGCAGCTGATTCTTCGACTTCTCACGAACCGCTACCACGTCACCAGCACGAACCTGGTACGACGGGACGTTTACGGTTTTACCGTTGATGCTGATCGCTTTATGCGAAACCAGCTGACGGGATTCAGCGCGAGTAGCGCCATAACCCATACGGTAAACAACGTTGTCCAGACGGCACTCAAGAATCTGCAGTAGGTTTTCACCAGTAGCGCCTTTACGAGCGGCAGCTTCTTTGTAATAACCACTGAATTGACGCTCAAGTACACCGTAGATACGACGAACTTTTTGCTTCTCACGCAGCTGGGTGCCGTAGTCAGACTGACGGCCACGGCGTTGGCCGTGGATACCTGGGGCTGCTTCGATGTTGCACTTCGTTTCCAGAGCGCGTACACCGCTCTTAAGGAAAAGATCTGTGCCTTCACGACGAGACAGTTTGCATTTTGGACCAATGTAACGTGCCATTTATCTGTCTCCTGATTACACGCGACGCTTCTTCGGCGGACGGCACCCGTTATGCGGGATTGGCGTCACGTCGGTGATGCTGGCGATCTTGTAACCGCAACCGTTCAAAGCACGGACTGCGGACTCACGACCCGGACCTGGACCCTTGACGTTAACGTCGAGGTTTTTCAGGCCGTATTCCAGCGCAGCTTGACCAGCACGTTCAGCAGCCACCTGGGCAGCGAACGGAGTGGACTTGCGTGAACCGCGGAAACCTGAACCACCAGAGGTTGCCCAAGAAAGCGCGTTACCTTGACGGTCAGTAATGGTCACAATTGTGTTGTTGAAAGACGCGTGGATGTGGGCGATGCCATCAACCACTGTCTTTTTGATTTTTTTACGAGGACGAGCAGCAGGTTTTGCCATGAGTATAATTCCTGTCGATTCGCGAGAGCGATTACTTGCGGATCGGCTTACGCGGGCCCTTACGGGTTCGCGCGTTGGTCTTAGTACGCTGACCGCGTGCCGGTAGGCCACGACGATGACGAAGGCCGCGATAGCAACCTAGGTCCATCAAGCGCTTGATTTTCATGTTGATCTCGCGACGCAGATCACCCTCGGTATTAACCTGGGCTACAGCTCCACGCAACAACTCGACCTGCTCGTCGCTCAGATCCTTGATTTTAGCTGCCGGGTTTACCCCGGTAGTTGCACAGATTTTCTGTGCAGTAGTGCGACCGACACCAAAGATGTAGGTCAGCGAGATAACAGTGTGCTTGTTATCTGGAATGTTAACGCCTGCAATACGGGCCATTCAGTGGGACTCCAATTGACAGCTACCTACGCCCCGGAAGCCAAGAAATAGGGCGCGAGATAATATCGCTGTAATAAC
>JBBKVZ010000403.1:0-10937 GCA_037968715.1 Pseudomonas sp. | reverse complement strand
GTTAGTCGATGGAGATAATAATAATGCTCGCTGAGTTTTGGAATGATAAACGCCCGGCCGGAGTGGCCAATAATATCGACGTGACGGAGTACAAGTCCGTTGTCGAAGTGTTCGAACGCTCCTGCAAGAAATTCGCTGATCGCCCTGCGTTTAGTAATCTCGGTGTGACCCTGACCTATGCCGAGCTTGATCGGCTTTCCGCGGCATTTGGCGCCTACCTGCAAAAACATACGGACCTAAAGCCAGGCGACCGTATCGCCGTGCAAATGCCGAATATTTTGCAATACCCGATCGCCGTATTTGGCGCTTTGCGTGCTGGGCTGATTGTCGTCAATACCAACCCGTTGTACACCGCGCGGGAAATGCGTCACCAATTTAAAGATTCCGGCGCTCGTGCTCTGGTGTACTTGAATGTGTTCGGTAAGCTGGTGCAGGAAGTGCTGCCCGACACCGATATCGAGTTTTTAATTGAAGCGCGCATGGGCGACATGCTGCCGAGTCTCAAAGGCTGGTTGGTCAACAACGTGGTTAAGCACGTTAAGAAAATGGTCCCGGATTACCAATTGCCGCAGGCACAAGGCTTTAAAACTGCGCTGCAGCAAGGGGGGAGCAGCGCGATTAAGTCCGTCACGGCGCAGCTGGGCGATATCGCCGTGTTGCAATACACCGGCGGCACCACGGGTGTGGCGAAGGGCGCGATGCTCACCCACGGCAATTTGGTGGCCAATATGCAGCAGATCCACGCCTGCCTGTCACAGCTGGGGGATGATGGTCTGCCGCTGATGAAAGAGGGGCAGGAGATCATGATTGCGCCGCTGCCGCTTTATCATATCTATGCCTTCACCGCGAACTGCATGTGCATGATGGTCAATGGCAACCACAACATCCTGATCAGCAATCCTCGCGACATCGGCGCCTTTATCAAAGAGCTGAAAAAATGGCGTTTTTCTGCGCTACTCGGCCTTAACACCCTGTTTGTTGCGTTGATGGACCATCCTGAATTTAAAGACTTGGATTTCTCCAATCTTAAAGTCACCAACTCTGGCGGTACGGCGTTGGTCAAAGCCACTGCCGAGCGCTGGCAAGCCATTACCGGGTGTTCGGTGGTGGAAGGCTATGGCTTGACCGAGACCTCGCCGGTGGCCAGTACCAACGCCTATGGCGATAAAGTCCGCTTGGGTACCGTGGGCATTCCGGTACCGGGTACTGCGTTTAAAGTGATTGATGATGATGGTGTTGAGCAAGCCTTAGGCGAGCGCGGTGAACTGTGCGTCAAAGGCCCGCAAGTGATGAAAGGCTACTGGTTGCGCCCTGAAGCCACCGACGAAGTATTGGATGCTGATGGCTGGTTAAAAACCGGCGATGTGGCGGTAATTGATCCGGATGGTTTTGTACGTATTGTCGACCGTAAAAAAGACCTAATTATCGTCTCGGGCTTTAACGTCTATCCTAACGAAATTGAAGACATCCTCATGACCCACCCGCAGGTAGCCAGTTGTGCGGTGATTGGTGTGCCAGATGAACGCTCTGGTGAGGCGGTTAAGTTGTTTGTGGTGCCGCGTGCCGGCGGTGTCACGGTTGAGGAGCTAAAGGCTTTTTGCCGGGAGAATTTCACTGCTTACAAAGTGCCGCGGCATATCGTGTTGCGTGAGTCTTTGCCGATGACGCCGGTGGGTAAGATTCTGCGTCGCGAGCTGCGTGATAACGCTTAGAACCCAGCCGCAGACAGCCTGTCTGAGCTTCGTAAGCTGATTCAGAAAATGACCGAAAGCTGATAATTCGGTCATTTTCGTAACTGCTCAGCCGACTTTTGCTGCTGGTTAGGTCTATGCAAAGCTGCTACGCTCGGCGCGGTTTTTGCTCGTTAAAAGGGCAGTAAACCCAGAGAAAACAAAAAATAATCGTCGTTCAGGCGCTAAAAATAGCGGTAGTTGAGGAGAAGGCTTGCATGTCTGAGAACTTCTGGAAGGACAAATACCCAGCGGGCATTTCGGCCGAAATTAACCCCGATCAGTTTGCTAATGTTCAAGCGGTACTGAAAGAGTCCTGCCAGCGTTTCGCCGACAAACCGGCGTTTAGTAATTTGGGCAAAACGCTCACTTATGCGCAGTTGTACGAACTGTCGGGCGCCTTCGCCGCTTACCTGCAGCAGCATACAGATCTGCAACCGGGCGATCGTATCGCCGTGCAGTTGCCGAATATTTTGCAATACCCCATCGTTGTCTTCGGCGCCATGCGTGCCGGCCTTGTGGTGGTTAACACCAACCCGCTGTATACCGCGCGTGAGTTGGAGCACCAGTTCAATGACTCTGGCGCCAAGGCGCTGGTGACTCTGGCCAATATGGCGCATCTGGTTGAGCAAGTGCTGCCAGCAACTGGGATCAAAACCGTTATCGTCACCGAAGTCGGCGACATGTTGCCGCCCCTTAAGCGCCTGTTGGTTAACAGTGTGGTTAAGTATGTGAAGAAAATGGTCCCGGCCTATAACTTGCCGCAAGCCATCAAGTTCACCCGGGCATTGGCGCAAGGGCACGGCAAAATCGTCCGTGAAAGCAACCCAGCCAATACTGACGTGGCAGTGCTGCAATACACCGGCGGCACCACTGGCGTGGCCAAGGGCGCAATGCTCACGCACCGCAACCTGATCGCCAATATGCTGCAAGCTAAAGGTTTGATGGGCGCCAGCCTCAATGAGGGTTGTGAAGTCATCATTGCCCCGTTGCCGCTGTATCACATCTATGCGTTCACCTTTCACTGCATGGCGATGATGCTGATCGGTAACCACAACGTGCTGATCAGCAACCCGCGTGACCTGCCGGGTATGATGAAAGACTTAGTCAAGTTCAAGTTCACCGGCTTCGTAGGCTTGAATACGCTGTTCGTGGCCCTGTGCAACAACGAAGAGTTCCGTGCGCTGGATTTCTCCGCGTTAAAGCTGACTCTTTCCGGTGGCATGGCGCTGCAACTGGCAGCTGCTGATCGTTGGAAAGACGTAACAGGCTGCCCGATCTGTGAAGGTTATGGCATGACTGAAACCAGCCCGATTGTCTCGGTTAATCCGTTCCAGAATATCCAAATCGGCACCATCGGTATTCCAGTGCCATCGACCCTGTGTAAGGTTATCGATGACGAGGGTAATGAATTGCCGATCGGTGAGCGTGGCGAGCTGTGTGTTCAAGGCCCACAAGTGATGAAGGGCTACTGGCAGCGTAAAGAAGCCACGGATGAGATGATCGATGCCGATGGCTGGCTGAAGACCGGCGACATTGCGGTGATTCAGGAAGACGGTTACATGCGCATTGTTGACCGCAAGAAAGACATGATCTTAGTCTCCGGGTTTAACGTGTATCCGAATGAACTGGAAGACGTACTGTCCTCTCTGCCAGGCGTACTGTTATGTGCGGCTATTGGTGTTCCGGATGAGCGCTCTGGCGAGGCGATCAAGTTGTTTGTGGTGGTTAAGCCTGGCGACACACTGAGCAAAGAGCAGGTAATGGCGCATATGCGTGCCAACGTTACGGGTTACAAAGTGCCGCGGGCCATTGAGTTCCGTGACAGTTTGCCAACGACTAACGTGGGTAAAATTTTACGTCGCGAACTGCGTGATGAAGAGCTAAAGAAAGTCGCTGGTAAATAAGGCACTTCAGCGTTTGCGGCCACACTGCTTAGGCCTGTTTTAACGTTAAAAACGCAAACGCCCCGACTGGTTCGGGGCGTTTGCGTTTACGCAGTTCAGCATCGATAAGCTGCGCTTCGATCGTTGTAGTTGGCGCCTTAAGCGGCTTGAGAGAAAAGTTCCGGAATGCTGAAACCGGTGTGTTCATCAATATCGGGCAGATCGTAATGCTCATGACCGCCAAGGGCGCAATACACCAACCAGTGGTGGTCCTGCACATTGAAGGACAGTTGGTCGATTATCTCGTCCAGTTCATCGATTTCCTCGAGTGAGTCAATCAGGTAGTCACGATCTTGTGGCAGTGCATGCAGCATAAGTGGATCCTCCGTGGAATTTTATTGCTGATCACTATCAGGCCGTTGAACAAGATGCATATTTGTCCAAGGCAGGCAGTTAACTTTAGGGCAATAGTTTTACCGTGCAGGGACAGGAAGGTGGAAAGTTTGCATTTCGTCGGAAATCGGGCGTGTGAAATGATGCTTTAGGTAGACTCCGCAGCCGTATTTTCTGCTCAGGTTTCTGCCCTGTAGCAATCATTCTTGGCTAGATTTGGCTATCACTGAGGTGCAGGCGCCGATGTCACTGCAAGTGCTTTACACGTTGTTTCACGCCCAGCCCGCTCGCTGCATTAACCTGTTGGCATTGTTTTTTGCCTGCGCGGGCGCTTGGTTGTTGCTGGCGACTCGTCAGCGTGAGCAGGCCGCAGTCGGCTCATTTGTGGTGGGCGGCGGCAACACCATGAGCGCGCCGGAGGATGAGCCAGCTCAGCGAATCAACCGTTTTTTTTATCAGTTTGGTTTTAGCTGTATGGCCAGCGCCTTGTTGCTGTGTTGGCTCAGTAGTCACTGGTAATCAGACGCAGCTAAATCTACGCGCAAAAAAATGGCGACCTATTGGTCGCCATTTTTTTGCGCTTAAATTTACAACGGCATGCCGGCCTTGATGCGGTACTGATTACGCACCGGGTTGGCGTACTGCAATATCAGGTACGGCTGTTGCTCGCTTGGGCAAGCCGCGAGACGTTTGTCCCATTGGACTTGCGCCTTGGCCAACTCATCGGCCGCAAACAACTGCGCGGCGCTGGGTACTTGCAGCGCCGGGTCACGGCCAGCCCACATTGCATAGGCCAAGTAGTGAGCGGGAAACAACCGGTAGCCGGCGATAATTTGCCGATCCATTTCAGCGGCCAGCAATTTAGTGTCAGCAAACTCAGCATTGATGGGTGCGGCAAAGTTAATGTGCACACGGCCTTTGTAGCCGGTGATGCCCAGGGCAATGCTTTTGTCATCTTCGCCTGGGGCTTTGTCATAACCGCTGGTGGTGGCACGAATGTATAACTCGCGGGCCTTGGCCAAGTCGCAAGGATCGTATTCGTAACTGATGGATATGGGCATTAGGTTTAGCCCGGCGATAACCTCGGCGAACGGCTCATCTTTGCGACTCATGTGAAACATCTTCAAAATTGCTGAGTCGGTGCGATCGTTACCGTCTTTAGCCCGGCCTTCGGCTTGGGCTATCCAGATGGAGCGGCAGTCATTGCGTATTGAATGATTGATATAGGCTGACAATAGCCGGAAGGCATCCATCTTTTCGCGGCGCCCAGTGATTGAGCGATGCACGATAAAGCTTTTGTTCAGACGCATCAGGTCGCTGATGTAGGGTTTTTGCAGCAGGTTGTCGCCAATCGCAATACGTGGCGTCGGTAGTTTGGCGTGGTATACCGCATAGTTGACGAAGGCCGGGTCCATGACGATGTCGCGATGGTTGGCCAGTAGCAGGTAGGCACTGCCTTTTTTTAGGCGCTCCACGCCGCTGTAAGTTACCCCGTCAGTGGCGCGCTCAATGGTGCGGTCAACATAAGGGGCGATGCGGTCCTGAAACTGCGCTACGGTTTGAATACCCTGGCATTTACGCCGTAGCCCATAGCTTATTAGCGGCTTAAGCAGCCAGCCGAAAACTCCAGCCAAGCGTGGGAAGCTAAAGTGGGTGAGGATATGTAGAAACTCCTGATCACCTAACAGGCGCGCTAGGACGAACGGGACTTCAGCGTCTGTGTACGGTCGGATGGCATCAAATTCGCCCATCATGTTCTCTTGGTGGTGGAACGGCAGCAAATAGACCAGCGATTATACCTGTAAGTCACATGGAGACTGCGATGCTCGAAACACAAGATTATCAGTGCCCATACTGCGGCGAAGCGGCGCAGGCATTACTGGATTTGTCCGGTGGCGATCAACAGTACGTTGAGGACTGCCCGGTCTGTTGTCGGCCCATCGAATTTGCCTTACAGACTGACGGTGAGCAATGGTCAGTACAGGTTAGTCGGGAGGATGACTGATGCGGCGTATTTATGAGCCGGCCGATTTATTGGAAGCCCAATTGCTGGTGGCTATGTTGGCCAGCGAAGGGCTGAGCGCACACATCACGGGTCAGCATCTGCTCGGTGGCATGGGTGAGTTGCCGCTGACCGGTTTACTGGGTTTGCAGGTGGCCGATGGGCAAGCCGAGCGCGCGCAGCAGCTAATCGCTGGGTACAATGCCGCGCAACCGCTGGCCGGTGAGCCGTCGGCAGATTTTAGCGGTGAGCTGCTCTGCTGATTCTTTGTTTTTCGCCCTTGTGAGTTGTACCGCCTTTATGTGTGGACGTTTTGCCTTGTTTCGTTGGCCTGCCGCGTTTGCCGCTTTACCGGGGTTCCCGGCTGAGCAGCAACCGCACTGGAACCTTGCCCCAGGCGCAACTGTATTGATGCTGCGTGATGAGCAAGGGCAGCGCCACGCGGCGGCCGCGCGCTGGGGGTTAACTCCGCCGTGGCTGACCGATTGGTCGCGCACGCCGGCTCATGCCCGCGCCGAAACGCTGGCAGAGCAGCCGATGTTTCGCGATGCTTTTCATAAACGTCGCTGCTTGGTGCCGGCCAATGGTTTTTATGAATGGCGGGGTACGGCGCGCAAACGGCCGTTTTGGTTGAGCCAAGAAACTGCGCTGCTGTATTTTGCCGGGGTCTGGGAGGCTTATCCGGTGGAGGGCCATACTTACCTGAGTGTGGCGGTGGTCACCCAGGCGGCGGCCAATCAACGCCGGCCGTTGTTGCTGGATGAAGCCGGTCAGCAAGCTTGGTTGGCGGCGGACACCGAACCGCAGGTGTTGCACGCACTGTTGGCCGGCAGTCAGCCGGCCTTGCGTGAGCGGGTGCTGGCCAACTTGGTGAATGATCCCAAGCTAGATGCCCCCGAGTGCCTCACGCCGGGTTGACGGATACTGTGTTAGGCGTTGCAGCGTTGTGCCTTGCGTAGGGTGTACTCGCCGCAGGCAGTACGCCACGAGTGGTTATATGTATGAGCGTGATTGGCGGACTGTTCGCTACGCTCCTGAGTCCGCCCTACGTCCGCCCGACAAAAGTCTATAGCCCAATCAAACCCGGAACTGGTTGATCAGCCGCCGTTGTTGCTCGGCCAGTTTGGTCAGTTCGGCGCTGGCGCGGCTGGCTTCGTCGGCACCCTCGGCGACTTGGTTAGCAACTTGGTCGATGTTGGTGACGTTGCGGTTAATGTCTTCAGCCACCGCGCTTTGCTCCTCTGCGGCGCTGGCGATTTGGTTGTTCATATCGTTAATTACCGACACCGCTTGGGTGATGGAGTCCAAAGCTACGGCGGCTTCGGCGGCGTGGCGCACGCTGTCATCAGTTTTATTCTGGCTGTCTTCCATGACCTTGACCACTTCGCGGGTGCCGCTCTGCAGTTGCTGAATCATCTTTTGGATTTCTTCGGTGGCCTGCTGAGTTTTTTGCGCCAAATTGCGCACCTCATCTGCCACCACGGCAAACCCGCGACCTTGCTCACCGGCACGCGCGGCTTCGATCGCCGCATTCAGTGCTAGCAGGTTGGTTTGCTCGGCGATCCCACGGATGGCGGTCAAAATGGCGTTGATGTTCTCGCTGTCTTTAGCCAAGGTTTGTACCACCCCCACCGCCCGACTAATTTCGCCGGCCAGCGCGGCAATTGCCTGCGAGGTGTTATGCACAATGTTTTTGCCATTATTGGCCGCTTGATCAGCATGTGACGCCGCTTCTGCCGCATGGGTGGCGTTGCGCGCCACCTCTTGGGCGGTGGCGGTCATCTCATGCACGGCGGTGGCCACCAGCTCGATCTCGGTCATCTGCCGCTGCATGCCCTGATGGGTGCGGATGGCGATGTCGGCGCTGTGCTCGGAGGAGTCACTGACCTGCTGCACTGAACTCACCACCTGGCTGATCATTGCCTGCAGCTTGCTTAGGAAGGTGTTGAAGCCATTGGCGATATCGCCTAGTTCATCTTTGCGATCGCTCGTTAAGCGGCGGGTCAAATCACCTTCACCCTTGGCGATATCATCGAGCATGGCAACCATTTGCTTGAGTGGACGGGCGATGCCATAGCCGACAAACCACACCACCAACAGGCCCAGTGCGGCAATCAGTAGGCCAACCATGATCATCCCTAAGGTGTCTGCGCGGCCCTGAACCTGCAGTTCTTGCTGGAGTTTTTGTAGGTCGCTCATTACTGCGCTGATCGGTAATTGCAGCATAAACTTCCAGCCTACGCCGGTATTACCAATGGTCAGCGGCAAAAACACCTTGATCAGTCCGGCATCTGTATCAGTTTGGTACAGAGGTTGGTCACCGCTGAGTTGCTGCATCCGATTGAGGTCGTCGGCATTTAGTATTTGGCTACCGGGTTTACCCAGCTTAGTGGCGTCCTTGGTGTAGGCCACCACGCTGGAGTTGGCAGAAAACAGGGCCATTTCACCGACACCGTCATACAGCTCCTTGTTCGCGTTAACCAGCAAGGCTTGAATGAAATCCAGCGCAATATCGTTACCGGCCACGCCCATGAAATTATTGTTGACCATGATCGGTACGTTGAAGGATGCGGTCAGCACCATCTTGCCGTTGAACTCGTAAGGCGCTGGGTCTATTACACAGGCCTTCTTGGTGCGCTTAGGGCACAGGTAATACTCGCCCTCAGGCACACCGGTGGGCAGTAATTTGGTGCTTTCCATTTGGACGACGGTTAGTGGGGCTACGATTGGCTTGCCATCCGGCGCGCGGTACCACCAAGGCATGAAGCGGCCGCTGTCGTCATAGGCTTGCTCGGTTAGACCTTTGTAGAGGTCATCATTGCCGTCGAAAGCGTTTGGCTCCCAACCTATATAGATGTCCAGCAGCTTGGGGTTGTGCACGAGCACTTGGCGCGTGATATTGGACAGCTCTTCGCGACTGATGGCGAGTTTCGGTGAGCCTGTGGCATCCGTCTCACCCATCAGCATGTTGGTATGGGCGAGTGAGCGTGCGGCGCTTAGGGCGAACTCAAGTTCTAGCTGAATCTTGCTGGCTTGGGCGCTAGCCAGAGCGGTGAGACGCTGCTGGATCACATCCTCCAGCAATACTTGAGTGCGTTGCTGCACCAATGCTTGGGTGCGATTGCCGGCAAATACTGAGTACAGCACCAGGGCAATCACCACCGCCAGAATGCTGGCACCGGCCAAAGCGGCCACAGAAAATTGGATGGATTTGAATTTCATAGCAGCTCCAAGGTCTACGGGTTACACCTGTCCTTGGCGTATCGGCAGGCGTGCCGCAAAGCATTAACCTTTTGTTAGCAAAGGCGACAATGGTTGAATGCACAAGTGAGCTGCTGTGCTGCGTGGTTGATGGCCAATCCGCTGTTACTATAAATACCGTTTCTTAATGGAGAAGTCCCGTGGGCAAGTTGTTGCGCTTAAGTGGTGTGAGTTTGGCGTTGTGTTTGACTGCCTGTCAGTCGGTGAACACCACTAATTCGGGAGCTGTTGGGGTGGAGCGCAAACAGTACATGTTCAGCATGCTCTCAGCCCAAGAGGTTGATCAGATGTCTGCGCAGTCGTATCAGCAGACGCTCAGCCAAGCCTCGGCTAAGGGCGTTTTAGACAAAAATAGTGCCAATGCCAAGCGGGTTAATGCCATCGCTAAACGGCTGATCGCCCAGGCCCCGGTGTTCCGTGCGGATTCCGCGCAGTGGGACTGGCAGGTCAACTTGATCGACACTAAAGAGTTAAATGCCAGTTGCGGTCCTGGCGGCAAGATCATCGTGTACAACGGCTTGATCGAGCAATTGCACCTTAGCGATGACGAGCTAGCGGCGGTGATGGGCCATGAAATTGCCCATGCCCTGCGTGAACATGGCCGCGAAGCCATGTCTAAAGCCTATGCCACGCAGATGGCCCAGCAGGGCATCGGCGCCTTGCTCGGTTTAGGGCAGGACAGCATGGCGCTGGCCGATAACGTGGTGCAGTACAGCATGACCTTGCCCAACAGTCGGGCGAATGAAAACGAGGCCGACTTGATTGGTCTGGAACTCTCCGCCCGCGCCGGCTACAACCCGGATGCCGCCATCAGCTTATGGCAGAAAATGGCCAGTGCCAGTGACGGCGCGCCGCCCGAGTTCATGAGCACGCACCCATCCTCGGGTAGCCGGATTGCTGCGCTGCAGTCAGCCATCCCTAAAGTGATGCCTTTGTATCAGCAAGCCAAAGTGCGTAACTAAATTCTTAGCTGCACCGGCAGCCTTGCCGGTGCAGCTAAGGCTGCGCGCTTATTGCAGGCTAAATGTTTTTTTCGGTACATCGCTGGTGGCTCGCTGCGCGAATACACCCTGCACGCGACCCTCATGCACTATCTAACACCCAACCAATACATAGCCTTCTACGCAGATTTGCTGGCCGGCATTGCCCTGCGTGGCCATTGGCCGAGCCTGCTCTGTAGCAACCAGCAATTGAGGACAAACGGCGCGCTGAGCACATGGCTTAAGCCCCAGTTGCTGGCGCCAAATTGCAGCAAAGTGGCGAGCAGTATGGCGCTGAATATCAGGCCCGCAGAGCGTGACTGTTGGCTGAGGGCAATGGCCAGCAATACGCCGTTAAAACCATAGAAGCCCTGGCTGGCCTCGCTGGCTTGGCCGAGCAGGTTGGCCATTAGTAGACCAAGGCAGGAGCCGGCCACGGCCCAGAGTGCCGTGCGGCGGTTGGCCAGCCACAGGCCAAGCAGAATCAGCGCGCCGCTAAAGGCATCATCCACCAGCAGCACCTGACTCAGCCCGCGTAACACCGCCAGCGATATATCCAGCGTAGCGCTGGCATACAAGCGGCTGGGAACTGCTGGGTTTGCGGTTAGCTGCAGGCTGTCGCTCAGTGCCAGCAGCAACCAGGCGAGCAATACAAAGGGCGCGGTATACGCGGGCCAACTGGCGT
>JBBKVZ010000402.1:0-4262 GCA_037968715.1 Pseudomonas sp. | reverse complement strand
CTGTACCGCTTTAGCCGCGAGGGTTTGCAGTTGTTCCCGCTGATTGTGGCGCTCACCTGGTGGGGCGACCATTGGCTGCGGCCAGACTATTCGGCGTCTACTTTGCTGCGCCATAAGCCTTGTGGCCAGCGCTTGCAGCCGCAATTGCGGTGCGCATGTTGTGGGCTGATGGCCGATCTGTGCAGTTTGTCTGTCGGCTAAGATCTGCCGGCGTCGGTATCAGCTAAGTGAATATCGACGCAGAGGCGTCAGCAATAGACGGGCAAGTCTTGCTTGCATAGTAGAACTCATATGATAGTTTCACTATACAAGTATGAGGAGCTAGCGATGACCGCCACTACCCGTGAAGACAATCCCTACCTGCAGGGCAGTTATGCCCCGATCGGCACAGAAATCGAAGCCGAACTGCAGCTGATTTCTGGAGTTATTCCGCTTGATCTGGCCGGTATATATGTACGCAACGGGCCGAATCCGCTGACTCCAGCGGCTGGGCGCCATCACTGGTTTGATGGCGATGGCATGCTCCACGCAGTGGAGTTTTCTGCAGGCCAAGCAACCTATCGCAATCGCTGGGTCGCCACCTCGGGAATGCAGTTGGAGCGCGAGACCGGCCAAGCGCAATGGCAGGGTATCCGCGAGCCAGTGCGCCAACTGACCCTTGGCCGGCCTTACAAAGATACCGCCAACACCGATGTGGCTTTTCATAATGGCGCCCTGCTCGCCCTCTGGTATCAGTGCGGCGAACCCTATCGTGTCGACCCACAAAGCTTACAAACCTTGGGTGTGGATGACTTTGCCGGTAAGCGTTCGACGGCCGTGTCGGCCCATGTAAAGGTCGATGCCAAGACCGGCGAGATGATGTTCTTCGAGTATTCGGTGCGCCCGCCGTATATGCATTACGGGGTGGTCAGTGCGGCCGGCGAGCAACTCAGCCTGTTGCCGATAGAACTGCCCGGGCCGCGCCTGCCGCATGATATGGCGATCACTGAGCACTACTCGATCCTCATGGACTTACCGGTGTGCGTCGATACCGAGGCGCTGCAGCGCGGCCGGTGGCGCAGTGTTTATGAGCCGGAGTTAGGCAGCCGTTTTGCGGTGATTCCGCGCCACGGTACGCTTGAGCAACTGCGCTGGTTCACGGCGTCGCCCTGCTACATCTATCACGTGGTGAATGCTTGGGAGGAGGCCGACGAGTTGGTGATGGTCGCGCACCGAGTGGCCAATCCGGTGGCCAATCATGAACACAGCAGTGCCAACGAATTTGCCCGGATGCTGAAGAACCTCCAGATGGACGCTGAGTTGTGGGAGTGGCGCTTCAACCTGACTACCGGCACCACGACAGAGCGCTGCTTAGACCGTGCGAATGCCGAGTTTCCCAGCACTAATCCACGGCAAAACGGTTATCCAACTCGCTACGGATACGCGGTGACCATCGCTGAGTCGACAACCTTGCGCTTCGACGGCATTCGCAAATACGACCTGCTCACCGGCGAGCATCAGCAAGTGCAGTTTGGCCCGGGGATTAGTGGCAGCGAGAGTCCCTTCGCGCCGAGTAACCAAGCAGCAGGCGAAGATGCCGGCTACTTACTGAGCTTTGTGCATGACGAGCCGAACAACAGCTCGCAGCTGTGGATTTATGACGCGCGCAACTTGTTGGCTGGGCCGTGCGCGCGCTTAGCGATGCCGCAGCGAGTGCCGCTAGGCTTTCATGCGTGTTGGGTTGAAGCCAAGGATCTGCGGCAGCCCTCGGCATGAGTCGCGCGGTGCATGTGTTGGGCGGCGTGCAGAGCGACTTTGCCCGGCATTGGCAGCGCGACGGCAGCGACTTGGCCGGCGAGATGCAGAGCTTGGTGCAAGCCGGGCTAAGCGCCTGCGGTTTATTGGGCGAGCAAGTGCAGGCGGCGCATATCGGTAATTTCGCCGCCGAGTTGTTCTGTCAGCAAGGCTTGCTTGGTGGCCTACTGGCACGTTGCGATCCGGCCTGGGCCGAGCTACCGATCATGCGTCACGAGGCCGCTTGTGCCTCCGGCAGCATGGCGATCTTGGCGGCGATGGCGAGCATTGAGTCGGGCCGCGCCGAGTGCGTGTGCGTGCTGGGTATCGAGCAGATGCGCACCGTTAGCGGGGCGCAAGCCGCGCAGTTTCTTGGTTGCGCGGCGTGGCAGGGCCACGAGGGCCAAGACGCGCAGTACCTGTGGCCGCACTTGTTCGCGCAAATTCACCAGCGCTATGTTGAGCAACATGGTCTGGACGACGCTTACTTGCGGCGGATTGCCGAGATCAACCTGAGCAATGCCAAGCGCAATCCGTTGGCGCAAACCCGCGACTGGCAGTTAGAGGCTGGGCATTTTAGCGCCGATGATCAGCTGAACCCGCGCATTGCCGGCGAGTTACGTCGCCGCGATTGCGCACAAATCAGCGACGGCGCTGCCCTGCTGTTTGTCTGCTCCGCAGAGTTTGCCGCGCGGCATGCACAGCGGCTTGGACGGGCGCAGAGCTATCCAGCCATTCTCGGTTGGGGCCAACGCAGCTCGCCTCTGCCGCTGGCCGAAAAACTGCCATCTGCAGATGCTCAAGGGCTGATGTTTCCGCATCTGCAGCGCACTATCAACGATGCCTTGCAGCGCGCCGGCCTACAGAGTGCTTGGCAGCTCGACGCGATTGAAACCCATGACTGCTTCACCATCAGCGAGTATTTGGCCTTGGAGCATTTTGGCTTAGCGCCGGCCGGCCAAGGGTGGCAGCTGATTGAGGATGGCAGTATTGAATTGGCTGGGCGCTTACCGGTAAATCCCAGTGGCGGCTTGATCGGGGCTGGCCACCCGGTGGGCGCCAGCGGGGTGCGCATGCTGTTGGATGCCTGGCGTCAGGTCGAAGGTCAGGCTGGCGAATATCAGGTTGCGGGCGCGCGTAAGGTCGGCTGTTTGAACTTTGGCGGCAGCTTCAGTGCAGTCGCCAGTTTTGTGCTTGGCGCCGCTGAAGCGCGCTAGTGCCTGCCGACTACGCCGGGCAACACAGGCGGCGCTTGAAACTATATGCAGCACTTGGCGGGTGCGCTCACCGATCAGTAGCAAACAACTGCAGCCTGCCTAAACCTCGGGTGCCGGGCTTAACGGTGTTAAGCAAATATAGCCTGGGTGGATTTAATGTGGCGTGCTATGTTTTAGCCACAGTAATTGGAAGTTATCCCTTGTCTATCGCACGCAACCACACGCAGTCAAAACGCCGCAAGCAGGTTAAACCTGTGGGCGACTTGGTCTTGCGCGTGTAGAAATTATTGAATTGAACACGCCAAAACCCGGTCGCGAATTTCGCCACCGGGTTTTTTTATGGATTAAATTTGCCGCATCAGCAGGAGCTACAACATGTTTACTGGCTGTTATACCGCGTTGATTACACCGTTTTTAGATCAGCAATTGGACGAGATTGCACTGCGCAAATTAGTGCGCTTTCAGCTCGACAATGGCATTCACGGGCTGGTGCCGATGGGCACCACGGGCGAATCGCCGACCGTAACTGAGCAGGAGCACAAGCGCGTAATCGAGATGGTGGTGCAAGAAACGGCCGGCCAAGTGCCGGTGATTGCTGGGGCTTGTTCGAATAATCCGCGTGAGGCGATAGCCTATGCACAACACGCGCAGCGCATCGGCGCCGATGCGGTTCTGGCGGTTGCCGGTTACTACAATCGGCCCTCACAGGAGGGGCTGTATCAGCACTTCAAAATGCTCCATGACGCCACCGATCTGCCGATCATTGTCTACAACATTCCACCGCGCACCATCGTCGATATTCAGCCAGACACCATGGCACGTATTGCAGAGTTACCGCGCATCGTTGGGGTCAAGGATGCCTGCGGCGATCTGGCGCGAATCAGTCATGAGCGCAACCGTATTAGCAAAGCCTTTAGTTACTTCTCTGGCGACGATGTGACGGCACTGGCTTATAACGCTAACGGTGGCAGTGGTTGTATTTCAGTCAGTGCCAATGTGTTGCCGGTAGAGTGTGTGCAGCTGCAAAATTTAACGGCGGCCGGGGATTTTGCCGGCGCCTTGCGCCTGCATGAGCAATTGTTAGCACTGCATGCGGCACTCTTTGTGGAGCCCAATCCGGCAGGGATAAAGTTTGCGGCAGCCTTGCTCGGCCTGTGTAGCGCGGAATGTCGCGTGCCGATGGTGCCACTGGCCGCCAGTACGCAAGCGCGAATCCAGCAGGCGTTAGTCACGCTCGGGGCACTGGCGGCTTGAGGGTTTAGTTGCCGAAAT
>JBBKVZ010000401.1:0-6482 GCA_037968715.1 Pseudomonas sp. | reverse complement strand
GCTCCATAAACAGGTCGCCGGGCATGCGTGCCTCGTGGCCGACCGGTATGGTGTTGCGATAGGGGGTGGTAATCGCATAGGGCAGTTGCGCACCGCTGCGGGTGGCCAGTTCGCCCATGCGGGTCAGCAGGTAATGAGCGCGATCGTCGCCCTCTTGGTCGAGAACCGATTCGAGGGCGTCCAGCCATTCCTGGGTTTCGACGGGATCGAGGTCTTGCATGGCTTGCTCCAGGGCTTAAAGGCTTCCAGAATCGGTAGCCTAGGTGCGCGGCCGGCCTTGTGAGCGGGCTGCGTGAATTCGTGGTGTTACCGGGGTAATGCCGGCTTTCTGTAGTTTTACTACATATTGACGCTTCGAGCAGCTTTTTTGCTACATCTTTAGTAGTAAAACTACATAAATGCGGCAGCCGGCGGATGATTTAGTATTTTCTCTTGGCCAGATTTAGCCCCTGCGGCAGCGTTGCCCGGCTAATCTTGCCTACACATCTTCAAAAGGATAGACCATGAGTTTGCCGTCGCTGATCTGCTTGCCTGTCACGCTTCACGCCGCCCTCGCACTCGCCGAGACGACCTGGCTGGCGGCGGTTACGGCGCAGGGCAGTGCGTCGCTGGCGCGTTGGCAAGCATGGCCGGTTGCCCGCCAAGAGGCGTTTGCGCGGGTGCTGGCCGCCAGCGACTTTGTCAGTGAACAGGCCAGTCGTGACCCTTTGATGATGCTGCAGTTAGCCGACTCGGGCGAGTTGGAGCGCAGCCTGGCACCCGGCGAGTTGCGTGAGCAACTGCAGGCGGCGCTGGCCGATTGCGCCGATGAAGACGAGCTGGGCGGGCGCTTGCGGCGGCTGCGTAATCGTCAGCAATTGCGGATCATCTGGCGCGATGTCAATCGTCAGGCCGAGTTGCGCGAAACGTGCGGTGATCTAACCGCGCTGGCCGAGGCCTGCATCGATCTGGCCTACGCCTGGCTGTACCCGCAGCATTGCGCGCAATTTGGTACCCCGCTGGGCCGCCGCACGGGTGAGCCACAGCACATGGTGGTGCTGGGCATGGGCAAGCTCGGCGCCCACGAGCTGAATCTGTCGTCGGACATCGATCTGATATTTGCCTACCCCGAGGGCGGTGAAACCTGCCGCGGCGAGAGTGCCGGCGGTAAGCGTGCGTTGGATAACCAAGAGTTTTTTATCCGCCTTGGGCAGCGACTGATTAAAGCGCTGGATGCGATTACCGTCGACGGTTTCGTGTTTCGCGTTGATATGCGTCTGCGCCCTTACGGCACCGGCGGCGCACTGGTGCTGAGCTTTAACGCCATGGAGCAGTACTACCAAGATCAGGGGCGCGACTGGGAGCGTTACGCAATGATCAAGGCGCGGGTGGTGGCCGGTGATCAGCTTGCTGGCAAGCAGTTGTTGGAAATGCTCATGCCGTTTGTGTATCGGCGTTATCTGGATTTTTCTGCCATTGAAGCGCTGCGGGCCATGAAGCAGCTGATTCAGCAGGAAGTGCGGCGCAAGGGCATGGCCGACAATATCAAGCTGGGTGCCGGTGGTATCCGTGAGGTGGAGTTTATCGCCCAAGCGTTTCAGCTGATTCACGGCGGCCGCGACCTCAGCTTGCAGCATCGACCGCTGCTCAAGGTCTTGAGTGTGCTGGAAAGCCAAGGCTACTTACCGGCGGCAGTGGTCGGCGAGTTGCGTGAGGGTTACCAATTTTTGCGTTACACCGAGCACGCTTTGCAGGCTATCGCTGATCGGCAGACGCAAATGCTGCCTAGAGATGAACCTGAGCGTGAGCGGGTGGCCTTTATGCTGGGCTTTGCCGACTGGCCGAGTTTTCATCAGCAGTTACTGTATTGGCGCGGGCGGATTGATTGGCATTTTCGGCAGGTGATCGCCGACCCGGATGAAGTTGACGGGGTTGAGTCGGTGGCTTGCGTCGGCGCCGAGTGGTTGCCGTTTTGGCAAGGCTCGCTGGACGATGAGTGCGCCACGCGGCAGTTGCAGGAAGCCGGCTTTGTCGACGTGCAGGCCACTTATCAGCGTATTGTCGGCCTGCGCAGTGGCGGCCAAGTGCGGGCCATGCAGCGTCTCGGGCGTGAGCGCTTGGACGCTTTTGTGCCGCGCTTGCTGGCGCAGGCAGCGGAGCATGCACAGCCAGACTTGGTGCTGAAACGGGTGCTGCCGCTGGTTGAGGCGGTGGTGCGGCGCTCGGCCTATTTGCTCTTGCTGACGGAAAATCCCAATGCCCTGCAGCGTTTGCTGCTGCTGTGCGCGGCGAGCCCGTGGATTGCCGAGCAGATCACCCGCTTTCCTTCTTTGCTCGATGAGCTGCTTAACGAAACGCGCTTACTGACCCCGCCGCAGGCGCTGGAGTTGGCGGCCGAGTTGCGTGAACGGCTGATGCGTATCCCTGAGGACGACCTCGAGCAGCAGATGGAGGCCCTGCGCCACTTTAAACTGGCACACAGCTTGCGCGTGGCGGCCTCAGAAATTGCCGGCACGTTGCCGCTGATGAAGGTCAGTGACTATTTAACCTGGCTGGCCGAGGCCATTATTGAGCAGGCGCTGGCGTTGGTCTGGCGGCAGACGGTGAGTAAACACGGTGCCCCGAAACGCGCCGATGGCAGTTTGTGCAACCCGGACTTCATCATCGTCGGCTACGGCAAGGTGGGCGGCATCGAGTTTGGCCACGGTTCAGATCTGGATCTGGTGTTTATCCATGATGGTGACCCACACGCCGAGACCGAAGGGCTTAAGCCGATTGATGGTGCGCAGTTCTTCACCCGTTTGGGACAGCGCATCATCCATTTGCTGACGACGCAAACCAACTCGGGCCAGCTGTATGAAGTTGATATGCGCCTGCGTCCCTCCGGTGCCTCGGGCTTGCTGGTTAGCTCCTTGGGGGCTTTTGCCCGCTATCAGGAGAGCGAGGCTTGGACTTGGGAACATCAGGCCTTGGTGCGTGCCCGAGTATTGGTGGGCTGCCCTCGGGTGGCCGGTGAATTTGCCGCGATTCGCGCCAAGGTGCTGAGTCGTCAGCGCGATCTCGCCACGCTGCGCACTGAGGTTAGTGAAATGCGCGCGAAGATGCGCAATGCCCTTGGCAGCAAGGAAACCAGCGCTGGCACCGGGGTGAATGCCTTCGCCGCGACCGCCTCGTTCGATCTCAAGCAGGATGCCGGCGGTATCGTTGATATCGAATTTATGGTGCAATACGCGGCCCTGGCGTGGTCATGCCAGCACCCAGAACTGCTGCAATACACCGATAACATGCGCATTCTGGATGGGTTGCAGCAGGCCGGCTTGCTTGCTGCGGCAGATGTATTACTGCTGCAAGAGGCTTATAAAGCTTATCGAACCGCCGCTCATCGACAGGGGCTGCAAAAGCACCCGGGGTCGGTCAGTGCTGAACAGTTTCAATTAGAGCGCCGCGCGGTCATGCGCATCTGGCAAGAGTTGGGCCTGAACTGATGGCCCAATCTGAACGTAAGCAAACAATAGGAGCAGGCAACTATGTCGATGGCCGATCGTGATGGGGTTATTTGGTATGACGGCGAACTGGTGCCGTGGCGCGATGCCACCACCCATGTGCTAACCCATACCCTGCATTACGGCATGGGCGTGTTTGAGGGCGTGCGCGCCTACAACACCCCAGAAGGCACGGCTATTTTCCGCCTCGAAGCGCACACCGATCGCCTGTTCGATTCGGCGCACATCATGAACATGAAGATCCCGTTCACTAAGGAAGAGCTCAACGAAGCGACCCGCGCCGCCGTGCGTGAGAACAACCTCGAGAGTGCTTACATTCGCCCGATGGTGTTCTACGGATCGGAAGCCATGGGCCTGCGCGCTACAGGTTTGAAAGTGCGGGTAATAGTCGCGGCTTGGCATTGGGGCGCGTACATGGGGGAAGAGGCGCTAAAGACCGGGATTAAAGTGCGTACCAGCTCGTTTACCCGGCACCACGTAAATATCTCGATGACCCGCGCCAAGGCTAACGGTAACTACATCAACTCGATGTTGGCCTTGCAGGAAGCCGTTTCCGGTGGTGCCGACGAAGCCATGTTGCTGGACACCGAAGGCTATGTGGCCGAAGGCTCGGGCGAGAACATTTTCCTAGTTCGCCATGGCGTGGTCTACACCCCGGAAGTAACCTCCTGCTTGAATGGCATCACCCGCAATACCATTCTGACTCTGGCGGCCGAGTTGGGCATTCAGGTGATCGAGAAGCGCATCACCCGTGATGAGGTGTATATCGCCGACGAGGCCTTCTTCACCGGCACCGCCGCCGAAGTCACGCCGATTCGCGAAGTCGATGGTCGGCAGATCGGCATCGGCAGCCGCGGCCCGATCACCGAGAAATTACAGAAAGCCTACTTTGACTTGGTTACTGGGCAGACCTCGGCCCATTCTGAGTGGCGCACGCTGGTTAAATAAGCCGTTATTCAGGCGCTGATAGGGAGGCGGGCAAGCGGTGTGGATGCGTCCACCCGTGTGCTCGCCTCCCTGATCATTTGTGGAAATAGCATGAACATACTGATCATTGGCCCGAGCTGGGTGGGCGACATGGTGATGGCGCAGACGCTGTTTACTTGTCTGCAGCAGCGCCATCCCGGTTGTGCCATCGACGTGCTGGCGCCCGAGTGGAGCCGCCCGATTCTTGAACGCATGCCTGAAGTACGCCAGACCCTGAGCTTCCCGCTTGGTCATGGCGTGCTCGACATCGCCAGTCGGCGGCGCATCGGCAAGCGCTTGGCTGGTCAATATGATCAGGCCATTCTGTTGCCCAACTCGCTGAAATCCGCCTTGCTGCCCTGGTTTGCCGGGATTGCCAAGCGCACAGGTTGGAAGGGTGAGATGCGTTTTGGTCTACTCAACGACCTGCGCACCCTGGACAAAGACCGCTATCCGCTGATGATCGAGCGCTTTATGGCGCTAGCCTTTGAGCCGGGCGCCGAGTTGCCCACGCCGTATCCGCGACCCAATTTGCAGATCGACCCGGTGAGCCGCGAGGCGGCCTTAGCCAAGTTTGCGTTAACGCTTGATCGTCCGGTATTGGCGCTGTGTCCGGGCGCTGAATTTGGCGAGGCCAAGCGCTGGCCGGCCGAGTATTACGCCAAGGTTGCCGAGCTGAAAATCCGTGAGGGCTGGCAGGTTTGGTTGTTTGGCTCGCAAAACGACCATCCGGGCGGTGAAGACATTCGTATGCGGCTGATTCCAGGCTTGCGCGAAGAATGCGTGAATCTGTCTGGCGCCACATCGCTGGCTGAGGCCATCGACCTGCTGTCGTGTGCGGCGGCGGTGGTCGCCAACGATTCCGGCTTAATGCACGTGGCCGCCGCCTTGAACCGGCCATTGGTGGCCGTATACGGCTCGACCTCGCCGCAGTTCACCCCGCCGTTGGCTGATCAGGTTGAGATCGTGCGGCTGGGCATTGAGTGCAGTCCGTGTTTTGAGCGTACCTGCCGGTTTGGTCACTACGACTGCCTGCGCCAGCTGAAACCGCGTCCGGTGATGCAAGCGTTGGGCCGCTTGGTCAGCGATCCGGTTGAGGTGCAGTAGTTTGCGGGTACTGTTGATCAAAACCTCCTCGCTCGGTGATGTTATTCACACGCTGCCGGCCTTGACCGATGCGGCGCGGGCGATCCCGGGTATCCAGTTTGACTGGGTGGTGGAGGAGGGCTTTGCCGAGATTCCCACCTGGCATCCGGCCGTTGCCCAAGTGATCCCGGTGGCACTGCGGCGCTGGCGCAAGAACCTCTGGCAAACCCTGCGCAGTGGCGAGTGGCGGGGTTTTAAGCAGCGTTTGCAAACCACCGATTACGACCTGGTGATCGACGCTCAGGGCTTGTTGAAAAGCGCGCTGCTGACCCGTTACGTCAAAGCTCCGGTGGCCGGGCTGGATGGTCAGTCCGCTCGCGAGCCTTTGGCCAGCCGCTTTTATGATCGTCCGCAAGCGGTGGCCTGGGGGCAGCATGCGGTCGAGCGGGTGCGGCAGTTGTTCGCCCAGGCGCTTGGTTATCCGTTGCCCGCGGGTGTGGGTGACTACGGCTTGAGCCGTGAACGTTTAGCCGGTGAACAAGCGGCTGCACCTTATGTGCTGTTTCTACATGGCACCACCTGGGTGACTAAGCATTGGCCAGAAGCCTATTGGCGCGAACTGGCTGAGCGCCTGAATGCTCAGGGTCAGGCAGTGCGCCTGCCTTGGGGCAATGCGGCCGAAGAGGCCCGCGCCGAGCGTTTGGCGCAAGGTTTAGCGCATGTAGTGGTGTTGCCGAAATTGAATCTGGCCGGGGTGGCCAAGGTGGTGGCCGGCGCCAGTGCCTGTGTGGCAGTGGATACCGGCCTTGGCCATTTGGCCGCCGCTTTGGATGTGCCGACCTTGTCGCTGTATGGGCCGACTAATCCGGGGTTTACCGGCGCCTATGGCCGTTCGCAGGTGCATCTGGCCAGTGATTTTGCCTGCGCGCCCTGTTTGAAAAAGACCTG
>JBBKVZ010000400.1:0-10906 GCA_037968715.1 Pseudomonas sp. | reverse complement strand
CCAATGTTATTCAAATCAAGTTCGGACAGATCTAGTTTTTTCAAATCTTCGAGAGCGCTGGCAAAACTCATTTTTTAGCTCCCTGTACTTCGATTTCAGGCATTGTCTGCTGCACACCGAGCTGGAAAATATTTGACTGACCCATCTCACCAGGATTATCTGACTTGACCTCAGTTAAATTAGGCGCGGCCAGCCAATCAGACCCATCAAGATTGCGCATAAGACTAGACACACGATTATTTGACTCGGCAGCACCTACTATATCGATGTTTTTACCAGTCATTTTCAAACTAGTGAAGTACACGCCGTCAGGAAGCGTGCGCACCAATTGGTCGAAAACCCGACCAGTAACTGGCCGATTACTCTGCAAATCCTGAATGATTTTCATCCGCTCCAACAATTGCTGGCGACGCGTCTTCAGCTCGCTGATCTCTTTGATGCGAGCATCCAGCACAGCAATCTCTTTGCGTACAAAATCATTTCGCGCATTCTGTTGATCGATCGCACTGACAAGATATTGATCACTAAGAAATACCAAACCTGCAGCCAATACTAAGATACCCGCCAGCGTTACCAAAAAGCGTTGCTTGCGCTCTTCTCGAAGCTGCTCGCGCCAGGGCAGTAAGTTAATTCGAGCCATTAGTCGAAACTCCTCATCGCCAAACCACAAGCGATCATCAACGCTGGCGCATCACTCGCCAACGCACCTGCGTTAACCTTGCTACTTAGTGCCATTTCTGCAAACGGATTAGCCACCAGTGTCGGGGTGCCAATTTTTTGCTGAATCAAGCGATCCAAATCTGGAATAGAGGCAGTCCCGCCAGCCAGAAGAATGTAATCGACATCATTGAATTGACCCGCTGCAAAGAAGAACTGCAATGAGCGAGAAACCTGCTGCACTACAGCCTCTTTAAATGGCTGTAATACCTCACTGTCGTAGTCGTCCGGCAGACCACCCTGCTTTTTCGCCAAACCCGCTTCTTCAACCGACAAACCATAACGACGCTGAACCTCTTCGGTTAGCTGCTTACCGCCGAAAAGCTGCTCGCGGGTATAAATAGTTTTACCGTTGTGTAAAACACTAAGCGTGGTCATGGTTGCGCCAATATCGACGACTGCTACCGTAAGATCTTCTTGGCCATCACCAAGCTGCGACGCTAACAGGCCGTAGGCACGCTCAAGCGCATACGCTTCAACATCGACCACTTTGGCAGTTAGCCCTGCCAACGCCAATGCTGCCTCGCGAACCTCTACGTTCTCCTTACGGCAAGCAGCCAACAAAACTTCAACCCGATCAGAGTTTCGCGCAGAGGGACCCTGCGACTCAAAATCGATGGCTACTTCTTCGAGGGGATATGGAATGTACTGATCGGCCTCAACCTTGAGCTGATTTTCCAGCTCGTCGTCAGAAAGCCCAGCTTCCATTTCGATCATTTTAGTAATTACCGCAGAGCCGGCCACAGCCACGGCCACGAACTTGACGCCCGTTTTCGACTTGGCCAAGACTCGCGCAAGGGCCTGACCGACACCTTCAAGCTCAGCAATATTTTTTTCGACAACAGCATTAGGTGGCAGCGGCTCTACAGCGTAGGCCTCTACCTTGTAGCGGCTGCCTGAGCGGCTTAGTTCAAGGAGCTTGACCGAAGTCGAACTAATATCGATCCCCAGTAGCGTGTTCGCTTTCTTATTGAAGAGCCCTAGCACGACTGATTTCCTATCTGCATCCGCAACTTACGGAGGATTTATGTTTTTTTACATTAAATAACAGTCTTGACAGAAGCGCAAATGGCTACCTAGCAAAAAACCCGCTTATAATGTGAACAGTTTGGTTTTTTAGCTTCAGCTTTCGCTTAACTCTTTCTTTTATTTGGATATCCACAAATTTTGATGCGCTTGCTCAAGTTTCTCTGCTGGTCTGGTTTTGCCGTTTTTTGCGGGCTACTGCTCAGCTTGAGCGGTGCATACCTCTATCTTAGCCCCGGCCTGCCATCCGTCGAGTCGCTAAGAAGCATACAGTTGCAGATCCCTCTTCGGGTCTTCAGCAGCGACGGCAAGCTGATTGCAGAGTTTGGCGAGATGCGTCGCAGCCCAATTCGCATTAACGATGTACCTGCCGACTTTATTGCAGCCCTCCTGTCTGCCGAAGACGACAATTTCGCGCACCATTATGGCGTTGACCCCAGCAGCCTGATGCGCGCCGCCTCGCAATTATTGCAAAGCGGCCACATTCAGTCAGGCGGAAGCACCATCACTATGCAGGTGGCGAAAAACTTCTTCCTCAGCAGTGAGCGTAGTTTTTCACGCAAGATCAACGAGATACTACTGGCGCTGCAGATTGAGCGAGAACTGAGTAAAGACGAAATCCTTGAGCTTTACGTTAATAAAATTTATCTAGGTAATCGGGCTTACGGCATTGAGGCTGCCGCACAGGTTTATTATGGCAAGTCAGTTCGCGACATTAGTCTTGCGCAAATGGCATCTATTGCCGGCCTCCCCAAAGCCCCGTCACGCTTCAACCCACTCGCTAACCCGACACGCAGCAAAGAGCGCAGAGACTGGATTCTCGGGCGCATGCTTAAACTTGGCAAAATCGATCAGGCCCGATACGCAGCCGCCATAAGTGAACCGAGCAACGCCAGTTATCATGGCTCAAGCCCAGATCTAGACGCACCCTACATCGCTGAGATGGCGCGCGCCGAAATGGTCGGCCGCTACGGCAGCGCGGCCTACACCGATGGTTTTCGGGTGACCACTACAGTGTCCAGTGAACTCCAGCAGGCCGCCAGCACCGCGGTTCGTAATGGGCTCCTGAACTATGACCAGCGCCATGGTTATCGAGGCCCGGAAACCCGCTTAAGCGGCATGACCCGCGAATCTTGGCAAGCAGAACTAAGCAAACACAGCGCAGTTGGCGGACTTGAGCCGGTGATTGTCAGCCAGGTGGAAAAAAGCGGTTTATTAGTTATTAATCGCAGCGGTATCGAAGAAGCTGTTAGCTGGGACAGCATGAAGTGGGCGCGGCCTTTTCTTAGCGCGGACAGCATGGGCCCACGTCCACGACAACCCGCGGATGTCGTGCAGGTTGGTGATCTTATTCGCGTCAAGCGCGCAGAAGACGGCAGCCTTCTCTTCAGCCAAGTACCCGTAGCGCAAGCCGCCCTGGCTTCGTTAGAGCCAAACAATGGGGCCATTCTCGCCCTAGTTGGCGGGTTCTCTTTCGAACAGAGCAATTACAATCGGGCCACCCAAGCAAAACGTCAGCCAGGCTCCAGCTTCAAGCCCTTTATTTATAGCGCCGCGTTAGATAATGGCTTTACTGCCGCCAGTATTGTTAATGATGCACCCATCGTGTTCCAAGAAGCCGGCATGGAAGAAGCCTGGCGCCCGAAGAACGACAACAATACGTTCTTAGGTCCCATCCGCCTACGCGAGGCTCTTTACAAGTCACGCAACCTGGTTTCGATTCGAGTATTGCAAGCAATCGGCATGGATTACGCACTCAAATACGTCGGACGCTTTGGCTTTAACAAGCAAGATTTACCACGTAACTTCTCCATGGCGCTTGGCACTGCCAACCTAACCCCTCTAGAAGTTGCTACCGGCTGGTGCACCTTTGCTAACGGTGGCTACAAGATCACGCCTTATCTAATTTCGCGTATCGACAGCCGAGACGGCCAGCCCCTATTCATCGCCAATCCGCCCAGCGTCCCGAGTAGCACAACGACCACTGACTCTGTTGCTGACGCCAGCAATACCGAGACAAGCATTGAACCTGCCGCTGCTGAGCGCATTGTTGATGAGCGCACTACCTTTATCCTCACTAGCATGCTGCAAGATGTCATCAAACGAGGCACGGGGCGTCGCGCACTGGCGATGGGACGTAGCGACCTGGCGGGCAAGACAGGCACCACCAACGAATCAAAAGACAGCTGGTTTTCCGGCTATAACGCCGATTACATGACTACCGTCTGGAGTGGCTTTGATCAACCGGTAACACTCGGGCGCAGAGAGTTTGGTGGCACCGTTGCACTGCCCATTTGGATGGATTACATGAGCGCAGCGCTTAAAGACAAGCCAGCCCATACGCTGCCAGAACCACCAGGAATACTCACCCTGCGCATAGACCCAGTGACCGGTCGAATTGCCGCCCCTGGTACCGAAAATGCGTACTTCGAACTGTTCAAAAATGAAGATTCGCCTCCTGCCATGAGTGAATTGGATCCATTCCAATCTCCACCCGGCAGTCCGTTACCGGAAAGTGAAGTAGCGCCGATTGACCTGTTCTAACCCACGTATAGCGCCATCTAAGCAGCTACCCACTTAGATGGCGCATACAACCTAAACAAACACCCCTTCCCGCACACCCCACCGCCAGCTCATCGCCTAACTGAGGCATAAGCGACAATTCAACGCGAACTTAACGCCGCAGCGTTTTGCTGGTGATGACAGCACTCATCCCGAAAATATGCACGATCAAGCCGGAATAGCGCCCACAAAAAAAGCCGCTCACCTATCAAAGTGAGCGGCTTTACTTTTTACAGCGTGCGCCTAGTTACGGCACCTGCTAAGCACTAGCCGTTAAACACGTCATCAACGGACTGTAACGGATAATTCTGCGGGTAAGGCAGGGTGGCCACACCACTCTCGATCGCCGCCTTCGCAACCGCATCCGAGATCAGGGTAATCAAACGCTTATCCATTGGCTTAGGGATGATGTACTCACGGCCAAACTCAAGCGCAATACCGCCATACGCGTCACACACTTCCTGTGGCACCGGCAGTTTAGCCAAGTCACGCAGAGCCAGTGCAGCAGCAACTTTCATTTCTTCGTTAATACGCGTAGCCCGAACATCCAGCGCGCCGCGGAAGATAAACGGAAAGCCTAGGACGTTGTTCACTTGATTGGGGTAATCAGAACGCCCAGTAGCCATGATCACATCATCACGCGTGGCATGCGCCAATGCCGGGCTAATTTCCGGATCAGGATTAGAGCAGGCGAACACAATTGGGTTTGCAGCCATGCGCAACAAGCCCTCAGCATCGAGCAGGTTTGCCCCGGACAGCCCCACAAATACATCAGCGCCGTCCAGTGCCTCGGACAATGTGCGCTTTTCGGTCGCGTGAGCGAACATGGCCTTGTACTGATTAAGATCATCGCGACCGGAATGGATAACACCCGTACGATCGACCATAAAAATATTTTCAATATTGGCGCCCATGCTTACCAGCAATTTCATGCACGAGATGGCAGCTGCGCCAGCACCCAGGCAGACAATTTTAGCTTGCGGCAGGGTTTTACCGACGATCTCCAAGGCATTCAACATACCCGCAGCAGTCACAATGGCGGTGCCGTGCTGGTCATCGTGAAATACGGGGATATTGCATTGCTCGATCAGCGTGCGCTCAATCTCGAAGCACTCCGGCGCCTTAATATCTTCCAGATTGATGCCACCGAAGGTAATCGAAATACGTCTAACCGTATCGATAAATGCCTGCGGGCTCTCGGATTCAACTTCGATGTCAAATACGTCAATGCCAGCAAAGCGTTTGAACAACACGCCCTTACCTTCCATCACCGGCTTAGATGCCAGCGGGCCAAGATTACCCAAACCCAGAATGGCAGTACCGTCTGAAATCACTGCTACCAAGTTACCCTTACCGGTGTACTTGTAAGCCAGCTCCGGGTCACGCGCGATTTCCCGCACTGGCTCAGCGACGCCCGGACTATAGGCCAACGCAAGATCACGAGCAGTGGCAGTAGGCTTGGTCAACTCGACGCTCAATTTGCCCGGACGAGGCTTAGCGTGATATTCGAGAGCGGCCGTTTTCAAATCAGACATGGTGGCATTTCCGCTTTTGGGGCTGTTAAACAGACAAGGGGGACGAGGATACGCAAGATGCCCACCCCTCACAAGACTGATCAGTCAGCTAATAAAGAAGGCTTTAACGCAAGCTTTTAAGCCAGTCACCAGGACGTGGCTCGCCACTTGGATAGAGTCCATTAAGTAGTCGCAAGTTGAGCTCAGGATCATCTGGCAACTTGCTGTCCCGCGCCAAGCCGACCATGGTTTGTCCGGATTTAGCCTGCAGGATGTGTAACCGTTGTGGCTGCGCTAGTTGTATTTGCGCAGCGGACAACTGACGAAAGCTATTAATTATCGCCATAAACTTATCATCTTCGCTTTCCAGCGAGGCGCGGCTTTTAACCGCACCGACAAACATATACGCCCGCGAGCCAAAATAGATGACTGCCACGCGCTTAGCCGGAGAACCAGCAATTATACCTGTATAACCGTGCAAACCGCCCTGTTGTAAAGCTTCATCTTGCAGCAAACGCTGGCGACCTATTTTTTGCCGCAAGAACTGCTCAGGCGTCAAGCGCGAATCCGCCGCCCCCACAGTCATCGCAACAAATGCCTGCTTATCGGCCGTATGAGCAATCAGCGCATCCGGCTGATTAAGCAACTCCCAGCCAGGCGGCGCAGTTAGAGTAAAGCCCAAGTCGGCATGAAAAAACTGCTGGCCGCGACGCACACCCGTTGCGGCGGAGTCACCAAACGGCAAGCCCTCAAGGTGCTCAAGGAACTGCTCACGATTAACCTCTTGGCGCCCAGCCACCAATGCCTGAGCCGGACCAACTACCTGACGCAAGCGCTGATCGTTATCTGGGTGACTATCAAAAATACCGTGGTAGCTGCTGGGCGGCACTGCTTGGCCGCGTTTAAGCGCCTGATCACGAGCAAAGACCTCCTGATTTTTCAGCACCTTAATAACTTCAATCATCGCCTGCGGATCATAGCCGCTGCGCGCCAGATACTGTGCACCAAGACCGTCAGCCTCCAACTCCATGTCGCGACCGTAGCCTTTGACCACCACCGAGCCTAAGGCATTGGTCACGTCTGCCGCGGCCCCCACGCCCGTACCGATGGCCACTGCCTGGCCCAGAATCCCCCAGGCGCTGGCTTGGCTTTGCTGCTGCACACTGTGCCGCGCCGTAACATGCCCCACCTCATGACCCAGCACTGCGGCCAACTCAGCTTCAGAATTTAAATAAGCCAACAAGCCACGGTTGATATAGATGTAGCCACCAGGCAGAGCGAAGGCATTGATATCCGGCGAGTCGACCACCGTGAAATGGTATTGCAAGTTGCTGCGATGACTGTGCGACGCGACGCGCTCACCGACTTGCTGAACGTAAGCCTGCAATTTTTCGTCGGCGTAGCGTGGGTTCTCTTTAAGCACTTGCTGGTTGTAGGTGCGCCCCATCTCCAGTTCTTGCTGCTCGCTCATCATCACAAAATCGGTCCGCCCAGTGGCCGGATTCTGCGCACAACCTGCCAGCAGCCCAAAGCCACAGAGCAAAACAATTATTCGTACCATCATGGCAACACCTCAAGCATCGCGGCAGCGGTCAAGGGCAACATCCAGCGCGCCTGACCTGTTTTGACTGAACCTCGCTGACTGCGGTCAATAACCCAGCCGCGCGCCTGAATAGTGCGTCCGCGCAGATCCTGCAGATCCGACCCGGTAAATTGCTCAAGAAATTTCGGTGCGATATGCAACACCAGCGGCCCATCCACCTCAAGCCAAACGCCACCACGATTGCGTGCAACGCTTGTCACCCGCGCCGTCACTAAGGCAAAGCCGCCCGCCACTAACTGCCCAGGCGTTTGCGGCGCAGCGTTGCGCCACAATCCCAGGCGAGCGCTGCGCGCAACCCGCTCGGCGGCCTGCTGGCAAGCCAGCAAAGCCGTATTGGGGGCCACCGCCACCAGATAACCTAAGCCTTCTTCGAGCAGTTGTGCCTCAAGGTTTTGCCCTTGCTGATCATAAGCATGGGCCAAGGTGCGCCCGTAGTGATCACGTGGCTCGCGGCCCACCTGCAAACTTATCCGCGCAGCGCTGGCGTCCACCAACGCTTGCAGGCGGCGGCGCGCGGCTTGGGCAAACGGCTCAGTCTGTCGACCTTGATGGGCTAGCTCCGGGCTATTAATACCGATTAGCCGCACACTGCGCCCGTCAGTGAGCTTGAGCGTATCGCCATCGACTACGCGCTGCACACTGACCGTCGGCAAACCGCTCGGCGCCGGACAAAACGCCAGTACCGACGACGCACAAACCACGCAAATGAAAAAGGCGCCCGCTAGGGACGCCTTTTTCAGTAGCGATGCAGAACTCATATGAGCCTGCGCTGCTAAGCGCAATCTTACGCTTTGGAGCCGAACACACCGAAACGCTGCTTGAACTTGTCAACGCGACCACCGATGTCCAACACTTTCTGCTTACCGGTGTAGAACGGGTGGCATTCCGAACACACGTCCAAGCTCAATGGCTTGCACAGAGTCGAACGGGTTTTGATTACATTGCCGCAGCTGCAGGTTGCGTCAATGGCTTCGTATTGCGGATGGATTTCAGCTTTCATGGTGTATTCCTCAGGGTATGTGTGCCGCCACCCGACCCTTGTCGAGTACCGCACGGATTTAGGTCGGCGATGATACCAGAGCAGCGCCCCCTTGCAAGCGACCCTGCCGTCGCAGCGACGCGTGGCGTGCTAGCATCGTCAAATCTGCATTGGAGCCTGCTGTGCCCGCGACCATTTTGCGCCTCGCCCTACCCTCACCCCTGCGTCGCCTGTTTGACTATTTGCCGCCGACCGATGCGCTGAACGTCATCTGGCAACCCGGTATGCGCCTGCGCGTGCCGTTTGGTCGGCGCGAAATCATCGGCATATTAATTGAAGTAACCGAGCATACCGACGTGCCCGCGGGCAAATTAAAGCCTGCCACAGCGTTATTAGACCTGCACAGCCCGATGCCACCCGCACTGTTCAAACTGTGTTTGTGGACAGCCCAGTATTACCAGCACAGCCTCGGAGACACATTGAGTTGGGCCCTGCCGATTCTGTTGCGCCAAGGCGAGCCGGCCGAGGTGCGCCAGCAACGTTTCTGGCAAATCACCGAGGGTGCCCAGTTCGACGACCCGCGTATTAGCCGCGCGCCCCGGCAACGCGAGTCCCTGAAGATTCTCGCCCAGCACCCCCACGGTGTGGCCCACCAACTGCTTAGTCAGCTGCAACTGAATAAAGACAGTCTCGACCTGCTGCTGGAAAAAGGTCTGGTCAGCTGCGAAACCCGCCGGCATGCCGCCCTGCCGCGCCACAGCAACTGGCTAGCACAACCCGAACTGCCGCTGAACCCAGAACAGCAGGTGGCCGTCACGGCCATCGCCTCAGCCCCCGAGCACTTCACCGCGTTCTTATTGGCCGGAGTGACTGGCAGCGGCAAGACCGAGGTGTATTTACAGCTGATCCGCCAGACGCTGGAGGCCGGCAAGCAGGCGCTGGTGCTGATCCCGGAGATCAACCTCGGCCCGCAAACCTTGGCGCGCTTTGAGCAACGTTTTAATGCGCGGATCGCCTTGGTGCACTCGGCGGTCAATGATCGCGAGCGCCTCGACGCTTGGCTGAGCGCCCGTGATGGCGAGGCCGACATCATTATCGGTACCCGTTCGGCGCTGTTTACGCCGATGAAAAATCCGGGGCTGATCATCATCGACGAAGAGCACGACGCCTCCTATAAACAGCAAGAAGGCCTGCGCTATCACGCCCGCGACCTGGCCTTGGTGCGCGCCCGCCAAGAAAACATCCCAATTATTCTCGGCTCTGCCACGCCGTCACTGGAGAGCCTGCACAACGCCCACAACGGCCGCTACGCCATGTTGCGCCTGACCCAGCGCGCCGGTGGCGCACAGCCGCCGCGCTTTCTGCGCTTGGATGTAAAAAGCCTGCCAATGGACAGCGGGATTTCCGGGCCCATGCAGCAAGCGATCAAGCAAACCCTAGCCGCCGGCCAGCAGGTGCTGGTGTTTCTCAATCGCCGCGGCTTTGCGCCGACCTTGCTGTGTCACGACTGCGGCTGGATCAGCCAATGCCCACGCTGCGATGCGCGAATGACCGTGCATCAGCGCTCCGGCGAACTGCGCTGCCATCACTGCGGCTACAGCGAGCGCGCACCGCGGAACTGCCCAGACTGCGGCAAGGTTGACCTGCGCCCAGTAGGGGCCGGCACCGAGCGGGCCCAGGAACGCCTGGAAATCCTTTTCCCAGACACCCCGGTATTGCGTATCGACCGCGACAGCACCTCACGCAAGGGGGCGATGGATCAGCTGTTCAGCACCATTCAACGCGGCGAGCCGTGCATTCTGGTCGGCACGCAGATGCTCGCCAAAGGCCACCACTTCCCACGAGTCACTCTAGTGGCGATTCTCGACGCCGATGGAGGGCTGTTTTCCGCCGATTTTCGCGCCAGCGAGCGCATGGCGCAGTTAATTGTGCAAGTCGCCGGGCGGGCTGGCCGCGCCGAAGAACCGGGCCGCGTGATTATCCAGACGCACCTCGCCGACCACCCACTGTTGGTGCAACTAACCGAGCAAGGCTATTTCGCCTTTGCCGAACAAGCCTTGAGCGAACGGCGCAGCACTGGTTTGCCACCATTTTCGCACCTCGCCCTACTGCGCGCCGAAGCACACAAACCGGGGCAAGCCGAAGACTTTCTCGACCAAGCGTGCAGCGAAGCCGAGCACCTGCTGGGCGAATTAGACCTGCATGGCATTGAGCTGCTCGGTCCGATTCCGGCACCGATGGAGCGCCGCGCCGGCCGCTATCGCGCACAACTGCTGCTGCAAGCCAGCGTGCGCGCACCACTGCATCGCCTGCTCAGCGCACTGCTGCCCGCACTTGAGCAAATGCCCAGCGGCCGCGCCGTACGCTGGTCGTTAGATGTCGACCCGATAGACCTCTTCTAGCAGCCTGTCGGGCTTGACCGTTCGTAGCGAGGGAAAGACCGGTTTGAGGCAGTTTTTACGCTCTTTTGAGGCGAATAGTCATTCTATTCAACGAGAAAGAGCG
>JBBKVZ010000399.1:0-6925 GCA_037968715.1 Pseudomonas sp. | reverse complement strand
TGCAATAAAGAGCTGTATGTTACAGGGGCGTCGCCAAGCGGTAAGGCAGCAGGTTTTGATCCTGCCATGCGTTGGTTCGAATCCAGCCGCCCCTGCCATTGCAGCATTGCTCTCAAGGCAAACTTTAAGCATTCAGTCACACCCGATACAGGGGCGTCGCCAAGCGGTAAGGCAGCAGGTTTTGATCCTGCCATGCGTTGGTTCGAATCCAGCCGCCCCTGCCATATTTTGTACCCATCCCGGTTACCCTAAGCCGACAGGTAGTGTGCGTGTCCAAGATGATGGTTTTTACGGGGAACGCCAACCCCGATCTAGCTCGACGTGTCGTACGTCAGCTGCATATCCCACTCGGTGATGCCTCTGTAGGCAAATTTTCCGATGGCGAAATCAGCGCTGAAATCAATGAAAACGTTCGCGGTAAAGACGTATTCATTATTCAACCGACGTGTGCACCGACTAACGACAATCTGATGGAACTGGTGGTTATGGCTGATGCCTTCCGCCGCTCGTCAGCCTCGCGCATCACTGCAGTGATCCCCTACTTTGGTTACGCCCGCCAAGATCGCCGTCCGCGTTCGGCACGGGTGGCTATTACCGCCAAAGTTGTGGCCGACATGCTGACAGTGGTAGGTATCGACCGGGTACTCACCGTCGATCTGCACGCTGACCAGATCCAAGGGTTCTTCGATATTCCGGTAGATAACATCTACGGTTCGCCGATTCTGGTGGACGATATCGTCGATCAACGCTTTGAAAACCTGATGATTGTCTCCCCTGACATTGGTGGCGTAGTGCGCGCCCGTGCCGTGGCGAAGACTCTCGGTGTTGACCTAGCGATCATCGACAAGCGTCGGCCAAAAGCCAACCAAGTTGAAGTCATGCACATCATCGGCGACGTTGAAGGCCGTACCTGTGTATTGGTTGACGACATGGTGGATACCGCTGGCACCTTGGGCCACGCCGCCAAAGCGCTGAAAGCGCATGGTGCATCCAAGGTTATCGCCTACTGCACCCACCCGGTGCTGTCGGGTCGCGCGATCGAAAACATTGAAAATTCCGTGCTTGATGAGTTGGTAGTGACTAACACCATCCCGCTCTCGGCCGCTGCACAAGCTTGTAGCCGTATCCGCCAACTGGATATCGCTCCAATTGTTGCCGAGGCGGTTCGCCGTATCAGCAACGAAGAATCGATCAGCGCGATGTTCCGTTAAGACTTACCTCTTAACTCATCTGCGTCGAACGAAATGCGCCCCGCCTAGTGCGGGGCTTTTTGCCAAATCGCCTTCAGCACTGGTCGCAGGTACTGTTAGGCGCTGCTGTTATTGGCCTGTTGTTGTATTGGAGAAAAACCATGACTGTTGAATTTACCATGAATGCTCAAGTGCGTTCCGACCTAGGGAAAGGTGCGAGCCGCCGCCTACGTCGTCTCGCCAGCCTAGTTCCAGCCGTAATTTACGGTGGCGAGAAAGAAGCTCAATCGATCAGCCTGATCGCTAAAGACTTCGCCAAGCTGCTCGAAAACGAAGCTGCTTTCAGCCACGTAATCTCGCTGAACGTTGATGGCGCCGTTGAATCCGTGCTGATCAAAGCACTGCAACGTCACCCAGTAAAAATGTTCGTTATGCACGCTGACTTCGTTCGCGTAGTAGCTGGCCAGAAGCTGACCGCTCACGTGCCATTGCACTTCACCAACCAAGAGACCTCGGTTGGCGTTAAGCAACAAGGTGGCGAAGCTTCGCACATCGTTGCTGAAGTTGAAGTTTCTTGCCTGCCAAAAGACTTGCCTGAGTTCATCACTGTCGATATGGCCAAGGTTGAAGTGGGTCAAATCGTTCACCTGTCTGACCTGGTTCTGCCGAAAGGCGTTGAGCTGGTTGCACTGGCGCACAACAACGATCTGGCCGTGGCTAACATCCACGCCCCGCGCGTTGCTAAAGAAGACGAAAGCGAAGGCGCTGCCGAGTAATCGTGCATTGCTGGAAAACAGCTCAGCCAATGGCTGGGCTTTTTCACATAAAGGGCTCCTGACATGACTGCCGTACAACTGATCGTTGGCCTGGGTAACCCAGGCTCCGAATACGACCAGACCCGGCATAACGCAGGGGCCCTTTTTGTTGAGCGCGTGGCTGACAGTCAGCGCGTCAACCTAAGTGTCGACAAAAAATATTTTGGCTTGGTGGGTAAATTCAACCATCAAGGCCGCGATGTTCGCCTGCTGATTCCCACCACCTTTATGAATCGCAGCGGTCAGGCGGTTGCAGCACTGGCGAATTTTTTTCGTATCCCGCCAGATGCCATATTAGTGGCCCACGACGAACTCGACCTATTACCCGGAATCGCCAAGCTCAAATTGGGC
Organism: Pseudomonas sp.; assembly: GCA_037968715.1. Lineage (GTDB taxonomy): Bacteria > Pseudomonadota > Gammaproteobacteria > Pseudomonadales > Pseudomonadaceae > Aquipseudomonas. Next base: position 4,569 of record JBBKVZ010000399.1, on the reverse strand, counting down.
GGCGGTCATGGCGGCCATAACGGTTTGCGCGACATCATCGCGCAACTGGCCAATCAGAATAATTTTTACCGTCTGCGGCTTGGCATCGGCCATCCCGGACACAGCAGCATGGTCTCTAACTTCGTCCTTGGCCGCGCCCCGCGCGGCGAACAGGAGCTACTGGACACCAGCATCGACAACACCTTGAGCGTGCTGCCGGAGATACTCGCCGGCGACTGGAACAAAGCCATGCTCAAGCTGCATAGCAAGAAGGCTTAAGCCTTTTTACCCCCCGAATTCATCTGCGCGAGGATTACACCATGGGTTTCAATTGCGGCATCGTCGGCCTGCCTAACGTCGGCAAGTCCACTCTGTTCAACGCCCTGACCAAATCCGGTATCGCGGCAGAGAACTTCCCGTTTTGCACCATCGAGCCGAACAGCGGCATCGTGCCGATGCCTGATCCGCGTCTCGACGCCTTGGCCGCCATCGTCAACCCCAAGCGTATTTTGCCGACCACCATGGAGTTCGTCGACATCGCAGGGCTTGTGGCAGGTGCCTCCAAGGGTGAAGGCTTGGGCAACAAATTTCTCGCCAACATCCGCGAGACCGACGCCATCGCCCACGTGGTGCGCTGTTTCGAAGACGAGAACGTGATTCACGTTTCCAACAGCGTCGACCCCAAGCGCGATATCGAGATTATCGACCTTGAGTTGATCTTCGCCGACCTCGACAGCTGCGAAAAGCAACTGCAAAAAGTCACCCGCAACGCCAAAGGCGGCGACAAAGACGCCGGCGCACAGAAAGGCCTGCTGGAGCAGCTGATCAATCACTTCACCGAAGGCAAGCCAGCACGCAGCCTGATGAAGGACATGAACGCTGATGAAAAAGCCCTGATCAAAGGCTTTCATCTGCTCACCAGCAAGCCGGTGATGTATATCGCCAACGTCGCTGAAGACGGTTTCGAAAACAATCCGCTGCTCGACGTGGTGCAAGCTATTGCCGATGCAGAAGGCGCGATTGTGGTGCCGGTGTGCAACAAGATCGAAGCGGAAATCGCCGAACTCGACGATGGCGAAGAGAAAGACATGTTTCTCGAAGCCCTCGGCCTCGAAGAGCCGGGCCTGAACCGGGTAATTCGCGCTGGCTACGAAATGCTCCACCTGCAAACTTACTTCACCGCTGGCGTCGAAGAAGTTCGCGCCTGGACCGTGCGCGTCGGCGCCACCGGCCCACAAGCGGCCGGCGTGATCCACACCGACTTCGAAAAAGGCTTTATCCGCGCCGAAGTGATCGCCTACAACGACTTCATCCAGTTCAAGGGCGAAGCAGGGGCTAAAGAAGCCGGCAAATGGCGCTTGGAAGGCAAGGAATACATCGTCAAAGACGGCGACGTGATGCACTTCCGCTTTAACGTCTAAGTAACACGCCGAACTCCAGCAGACACTGCAGGACACGAACCCCCGTACTCACGCCGTGATACGGGGGTTTTTCTTTGTCACGCTGGTTGACTGGGCGAAGGCTCAACGAAGGTAGGTATGTCTTAATTCGACCACTTCAAGCTTCATCTCAGGCCAGTAAAAGTAGTCTAGGGTTATGTAACTTGGGATCTATTTAGGAATAAACCACATGCTCCGTGCCTTTGCTGATTTGGGGTTTCGTTGGAAAATTGCGCTGCCAATATTGGTATTGGCTGTTCTACTTATTTCTATGGGCTTTCTGGGAATGAGAGGTATTACCCAGGTTGCAGATTCGAGTAATAAACTCACGAATCGCTTCTTACCGGGCATCAGCCTGTTACTGAATGCTGATCGTGATCTTTATCAAGCTTTCGTAGCCGAGCGTAGCTTGTTGGGTGTAGCAGTTAGTGGACAAAGAGAATCACTTAACGCGACGCATACCGAAAACTTGCAGCAGGCTTACGATCGCGTACATCAGTTTGCCGACATGCAACCGGGTGTTGAAGCTATGCAATTGGTTGCGCAATTTGATACAGGGTTTGAGCGCTGGACAGCGACCTCAAAAAAAGTACTGCAATTGACGACCAGCGATCCACAGGCTGCAAGCTTATTGAGTTTTAGCACCAGCGAAGAACAATTTCAGATAATGCGTAACTCTATCGATAAGCTGGGCGAGATGGATGACCGAGCGGCCAATGCTGAAGGACTGGCCGCGATTCAACTAGGCGAAGCGCTGAGCTGGCAACAAGGCCTGATCAGTGCCATTGGCGTTTGCCTGTGTCTTGTCTTGGTTGTCGGATTCCCAATATTGGTGACTAAACCGCTGCACCATCTACTTCATCGTATTGAGCAGATTGCCGACGGTGATGGTGACCTGCGAGTACGTTTAGACGTGATGTCAAATGATGAGCTGGGCAAGTTGAGCCACGCATTCAATCGTTTCTTGGATAAGTTGCAACCGTTAATCAAAGAAGTTGGGCGCGTCACTGGCGAAGTTGAGCACGCCGCGCAAAATTTGGCGGGAATAGCCTCTATCAATGATCGATTAATCAATAACGAAAAATCGGCGGTCGATCAGGTGAGCACTGCTGCAACGCAAATGAGTTCTGCTGTACATGAAGTGGCTCGTAATGCGCAAAACGCAGCCGATGCAGCTCGTAGCGCAGAGGCCCAATCGCACAAAGGAGCTGAAGTGGTAAGAAACACAATCAACTCAATTCATCAGTTGGCGCAAGAAATAGAAAGTGCGTCGACAACCATCCTCACACTAGAGCAAGAAACCGCCAATATTGGGGCAGTACTCGCCGTCATCGGCGGTATTGCCGAACAAACCAATCTTTTGGCATTAAATGCGGCGATTGAAGCGGCTCGCGCTGGCGAGCAAGGACGTGGCTTTGCGGTAGTGGCAGATGAAGTACGCGCTTTGGCTGGGCGCACCCAAGTGGCCACCAAGGATATTCAGATGATGATCGAGCGTCTGCATGTTGGTGTGCAGAACGCCGTTAAGGCGACTCAATCAGGTAGTAGTAAAGCTCGGCAAAGTGTTGAGCAGGCTGCTGGCGTGGATCAGGCGCTCGCCGATACCAGTGACTCGGTACAACGTATCAATGACATGACCGCGCAAATCGCCACGGCCTGTGATGAGCAGAGCTGCGTAACTGAAGAAATTGCTCGGAACATCAATGAAATACGCGATATTTCGAACGAGGCCGCGCAAACCTCTGAGCAAAGCGCGCAGGCAAGTCAGCACCTGTCCGAGCTATCACATGGTTTGTCCAAGCTGGTTGGTCGTTTTAGCGTGTAATAACAAACTGCGGTGCTGAACACCTGCGCATAACTGATCAAGGCCTGGTGCAATCGAGGCTTGGCCAGCAGCCAGGTGTCAACGCCCCCAGCGCAGGGTAATTTGCCTAGCCAAGTCGCTCAACTGCGGAGCAACAATATCTGGCACCGGCATATCAGTTAACGGCAACAGTGCGTTGTGCGGGCGGGTTAGCAATGCCGCATGACTGCCCGCAGCTTGCGCTCCTGCCGTATCCCATAGATGACAGGCGACCAAGAGTAAGCCTGGCATATCTACATTTAATTCTTGGGCTACGTGCTGATAGGTTGCTGGGGCCGGTTTGAATTTACCCACTGTCTCGACACTGAAGTTACGCTCAAACAACGCAGCTATGCCGGCACGCTCTAGCGCCGAAGTTGATGCACTGCTGGCCGAATTGCTCAGTGTCACTAAGCGAAAGCCTGCATCACGCAAGCCAGTCAGCGCCGGCAACACGTCTGGGTGTGCAGGCATTACACCCATGCGCGACTGCAACTCGTCGATATCACTGGCACTCAGCACGACGCCATGGATAGACGCCACCATTCGCAAGGTGCCTACCGCCAACTCCCCAAACGGGCAGTAACGCCCACACAGGGTCATTGTTTGCGAGTAAAGGATCAACTGGGCAAACCACTCGCGCATCACTGCTCGGTCAGCAAACAGCCGTTCGAACAGAGGCTCTAGCGTGGTGATATCCAACAGGGTTTCATTCACATCAAAGACGATGATGGGCACACAACTGTGTTCAGTCATAAACAACCTCTTGGCACACATTAGGCGGGTTTATTGATCGAACAAACGCTAAAAAGGCCTCGCTGTGGCGAGCGAGGCCCGTTGCATGGCTATCTACGGCGCTTACTTCTTGCTCCACGCGAACCGCTTTATCGGTTCGTCGATAGGCGTCTGCGCAATGTGGTTACCGTAGTTGCTCATGACTTTCTGGCTAAGGCCAAGAATAACTTCCAGAGCATTTTGCTGGGTATAACCGGACGCAAAGAAATCCGTCATTTGCTTAGGTTCAAGCTCGCCACGTTGACGCACCATCGCCAAGGTAAAATCACGCAACGCCTCAAGCTTGGCCGTTGGCAACGGCGTTTCGTCACGCAGGGCATTGCTAATTTCGTCGGCTACTTTCATCGCCTTGGCGATACCGGTATGCGCAGGCACGCAGTAGTGACAGGCATGCTCGACATTGATGGTTTGCCACACCACGGTTTTCTCATCGTCGCTGAAGCTGCTGTTCAGAAACAGCTGATGCAGCACTTGATAGCCTTCGAGTAATTCTGGGGCTTCAGCCATCACCGC
>JBBKVZ010000398.1:0-2718 GCA_037968715.1 Pseudomonas sp. | reverse complement strand
TACTTCATCGTCATGACCCATAACCATCAGCTGGATTTAGAGCTGACCGCCGCCATTCTCAAGCGCAACGATTTTGCCTACTACGGCCTGATCGGCTCGCAGACCAAAAGAGTCAAGTTTGAACACCGCCTGCGCGAGCGCGGCTTTGCCAGCGAGGTGCTGCAACGCATGCGTTGCCCGATGGGCTTGGCCGAGGTCAAAGGTAAATTGCCGATTGAAATTGCCATATCAATCGCCGGCGAAGTCATCGCCACCTACAACGCCGCCTTCGGCCAGGAGCGCAGCGGGCAAACCGCCAGCCAGCGCGCAACCGTGGCCAAACTGCTGCCCAACTCACGGCGTAGCCAGGGCTGAAAGTTACGTTTCAAGTGCGCCGTAGGGTGGACAACCGCGAAGCGTTGTCCACCGTGGATATCCCGGCCTATTGGTGGACAAGCTGCGCGTTGTCCACCCTACGCAAACTCCAACATTGCATCTAATTCAACACCTTATCGAGATCACCATGAGCACCAGCACCCACGCTTACCGCGCCGCAATTTTGCACTGCATCGCCGACCCTGCTGTGGTCGGTATCGAAGCCTCCTATGAGTATTACGAGGACGGCGTTTTGCTGGTCGAAGATGGCCTAATCAAGGCGGTCGGCCATGCCGCTGACCTGCTGCCTAACCTGGCCAGCGGCGTGGCAATCACCACCTACAACAACGCGCTGATTACTCCAGGTTTTATCGACACCCACATTCACTTCCCACAAACCGGGATGATCGCCTCCTATGGCGAACAACTGCTCGACTGGCTCAATACCTACACCTTCCCCACCGAGCAGCAGTTTGCCGACAAAGCCCACGCGGCCGAAGTGGCCGAGGTGTTTCTTAAAGAGTTGCTGCGCAACGGCACCACCACCGCGTTGGTGTTTGGCACGGTGCACAAAGAGTCAGTAGATGCTTTCTTCGAGGCCTGCCAAGCCCGCAACCTGCGGATGATCGCCGGCAAAGTATTGATGGACCGTAACGCCCCGGACTACCTCACCGACACCCCAGAATCTGGCGATGCCGACAGCCGCGAGCTGATCGAGCGCTGGCACGGCAAGGGACGCCTGCACTACGCGGTGACTCCACGCTTTGCGCCGACCAGCAGCCCCGAGCAATTGTGCCTGGCCGGCGAGCTGTTCCAGCAATACCCAGACTTGTATATGCACACCCACCTCTCCGAGAACCGCCAGGAGATTGAATGGGTCAAGGGCCTGTTCCCCGAGCGTAAGGGCTACCTGGATGTGTATGACCACTACCGGCTGATCGGCCCGCGCGCGGTGTTCGCTCACGGCGTGCACCTGTGCGACGAGGAATGTCAGCGCCTGGCCGAAACCGGCTCGGCGGTAGCCTTCTGCCCGACCTCCAACCTGTTTCTTGGTAGCGGCCTGTTCGACCTGCCCAAGCTCGAAGCCCACGGCGTGCGCGTTGGTTTGGGCACCGATGTCGGCGCCGGCACCAGCTTCTCGCAGCTGCAATCGTTAAACGAGGCTTATAAGGTCATGCAGTTGCAGGGCAAAAAACTCGACCCGTTTAAATCGCTGTATCTTGCTACTCTCGGCGGTGCTCGCGCGCTGTATTTGGACGACAAAATCGGCAATTTCGCACCGGGTAAAGACGCGGATTTTGTGGTGCTTGACTACCAAGCCACGCCGCTGCTCAGCTACCGTTTGCAGCAATCGAAAAGTCTGCCGGAAACCTTGTTTGCACTGATCATGCTCGGCGATGATCGCGCCATCCAAGAAACCTTCGCCGCCGGTAACTCGGTGCATCGCCGCGATTAAACCACTGCACTACAGCTGAGGAGATAGGCCATGTCGGTGGAGACCTGGTGGCTGTTTAGCAGCGCGGCACTGATCGTGATTTTGCTGCCCGGCCCGTTGTCGCTGTTGATGGTGAATAACAGCCTGAACTACGGGCTGCGTCGTTCGCTGCCGGCATTTGCCGGCGGGGTCAGCGCCTCGCTGTGTTTGCTCAGCGCCTCGGCGCTGGGTTTGGGGGCACTGCTCCTCGCCTCGCGCGGGTTATTTCAGGCACTGCAAGTGTTGGGCGCGTTGTACTTGCTCTACCTTGCTTGGCAGAGTTGGCTGGCTGCACAGGCGGCGAGTCAGGCCAGCAGTATTGTGTTGCCGCCGGCCATCCCCAATAGCCGCGCCTTGTTTATCAAAGCCTTCACTCTCGGCGCCAGCAACCCCAAAGACATTCTTTTTTTTGCAGCCTTTTTGCCGCAATTTATCAGCGCCAGCCAACCGCTGGCCGGCCAGTTAGTGGTGATGATTGCCACCTGGACGCTGCTCGATCTGGCCTGCAAGTTGTTCTATGGTTTGAGCGCCCACGCCTTGGCACGTTACCTGCGCTCCGGTGCCGGGCAGGTATGGTTCTGTCGAATCAGCGCCGCCCTGTTCGCCGTGGCCGGTGGCGCGACCTTACTGGTGCGCTAAGCAGACAGTGTTACTGGCGAAAATCCGCCAAATCCCTCTCGGCAGTGGCGCAAACCCGCCAACGGCCCGCAGGGCCCAGCTCCGTACTCTGCGCTACACCCCAGTAAAAACAAGGCCGCAGCGCACTCTCGTGCGGCTGGCATAGGCTTTGCTCCCTCTCTCTTGCGTGCTGACAAGAACAATACTGCTGCCGCACCGAAGCACTCCTGCCCTATGGCTAGCCGTGCTGCGTGGTTCTTGTCTGGCGTGCC
>JBBKVZ010000397.1:0-4206 GCA_037968715.1 Pseudomonas sp. | reverse complement strand
CCCCCATGTCACGCACGCCCAATACCCACTGCGCATTACTGGACGCCCCCACTCCACCATGCGCAACGCTGCGCTAAACGGAGGATTCAGTATGTCACCCGGACTCCTAGCTCTACTCGCCTTCTCACCGATTCTGCTCGCCGCAACCTTGCTGATCGGTCTGCGTTGGCCAGCCAAACGCGCCATGCCGCTGGTCTACCTGCTCACTGCTGGTATCGCCCTGACCGTATGGGACATGAGTTTTAACCGTGTGCTCGCCTCAACCCTGCAAGGCTTGATCATTACCGCTGGCGTGTTGTGGATTATTTTCGGCGCCATCTTACTGCTTAACACCCTCAAACACTCCGGCGCGATCACCGCCATCCGCGCCGGTTTCGCCACCCTCAGCCCCGACCGGCGCATTCAAGCCATTATCATTGCCTGGCTGTTTGGTTGTTTTATCGAAGGTGCCTCGGGCTTTGGCACACCGGCGGCGATTGCCGCACCGTTACTGGTCGCCATCGGTTTCCCGGCACTGGCAGCGGTGATTCTCGGCATGCTGGTGCAAAGCACGCCCGTGTCCTTCGGCGCCGTCGGCACGCCAATTATCATCGGCATCAACAGCGGCCTAGACAGTGCCGCCATTGGCACCCAGCTGGCCGCGCAAGGCTCCAGCTGGAGCAGCTTTCTGCAGCTAATCACCAGTGAAGTGGCCATCGTTCACGCCATTGTCGGCACCGCAATGCCATTGATCATGGTGCTGATGCTGACCCGCGTATTCGGCCGTGAAAAAAGCTGGAAGGCCGGCTTTGCCGTATTGCCGTTTGCCATTTTTGCCGGTTTGGCTTTCACCCTACCCTACGCGATTACCGGGGTATTCCTCGGCCCTGAATTCCCGTCACTTCTGGGCGGCCTAATTGGTCTGGCCATTGTCACCCTGGCTGCCAAAGTAGGCTTTTTAGTACCCAAAGAAACCTGGGACTTTGCTCCCGCCAGCGAATGGCCAAGCGAATGGCTAGGCAGCATCGAGATGAAACTCGACAGCCTCACCAGCAAACCCATGAGCACCCTGCGCGCTTGGCTACCGTACGTATTAGTCGGCGCACTGCTGGTGATCAGTCGGGTGTTTCCCGAAGTCAGTGCCGCACTGAAATCCGTAGTATTGCTATTCCCTGAGATTTTGGGTGAGAGCGGCATCAAGGCCGACTTCATGCCGCTGTACCTGCCAGGCGGCATTCTGGTCGCCGTAGTGCTGGCGACCTTTGTTCTGCACCGTATGAATCTGCGCCAGCTGGGCGCCGCCGTCAGCGAATCCACCCGCGTGCTGCTCGGTGCGGGTTTTGTGCTGCTGTTTACCGTGCCCATGGTGCGCATATTGATTAACTCCGGCGTCAACGCCGCCGAGCTGGCCAGCATGCCAATCACCATGGCGCGCTTTGTAGCCGACAGCGTCGGTCACATCTATCCGCTATTTGCGCCAAGCGTCGGCGCCCTCGGGGCATTTATTGCCGGTTCCAACACGGTCAGCAACATGATGCTCAGCCAGTTCCAATTTGGCGTGGCTAACAGCCTGGGAGTTTCCAGCGCCTTAATCGTCGCCGCACAAGCGGTGGGCGCCGCCGCCGGTAATATGGTGGCCATTCACAACGTGGTCGCGGCCTCGGCGACCGTTGGCCTGCTCGGACGCGAGGGCAGCGTACTGCGCAAGACCGTCTGGCCAACCCTGTACTACGTACTGTTTAGCGGGTTGATCGCCCTGTTCGCCGCCTATGGACTGGGCATTACCGACCCGCTCATGGCGGGCTAACCCGCTACCCACTCGCGCCCGGCATTGCTTGGCGCGAGCTTTTATCCCAGCAGCCACTCGCCTTGCTGCCGGGCGCTTGCCTGTTTGACCGCACCAGAGTGAATGCCATGATCATTTCTGCCTCTACCGATTACCGCGCCGCCGCGCAGCGCAAACTGCCACCGTTCTTGTTTCACTACATTGACGGTGGCGCTAACGCCGAACACACGCTCAAACGCAACGTCAGCGACTTGGCCGACATTGCCCTGCGCCAGCGCGTGCTGCGCGACATGTCGCAACTCAGCTTAGAAATCCAGCTGCTCGGCGAAACCTTGGCCATGCCGGTGGCGCTGGCTCCTGTCGGCCTGACCGGCATGTACGCCCGCCGTGGCGAAGTGCAGGCGGCTAAAGCTGCCGCTAGCAAAGGCATTCCCTTCACCTTGTCCACCGTGTCGGTGTGCCCGATCGAAGAAGTGGCCCCGGCCATTGATCGACCCATGTGGTTTCAGCTGTATGTACTGAAAGACCGTGGCTTTATGAAACACGCCCTAGAGCGGGCCAAGGCTGCCGGCGTCACCACCCTGGTGTTTACCGTCGACATGCCGGTACCGGGCGCCCGCTACCGCGACGCCCACTCAGGCATGAGCGGGCCGAATGCAGCGCTGCGGCGCATGCTGCAAGCCATGACCCACCCTGCATGGGCGCTGGATGTCGGCCTGCTCGGTCGCCCGCATGATCTGGGTAATATCTCCGCCTACCGTGGTAACCCCACGGGGCTGGCCGACTACATTGGTTGGCTGGGCAACAACTTCGACCCGTCGATTTCTTGGCAAGACCTGCAATGGATTCGCGACTTCTGGGACGGCCCGATGATCATCAAGGGCATCCTCGACGCCGATGATGCCCGAGACGCCGTGCGTTTCGGCGCCGACGGCATCGTCGTCTCCAACCACGGCGGCCGGCAACTCGACGGTGTACTGTCCAGCGCCCGCGCCCTGCCAGCGATTGCCGATGCGGTCAAAGGCGACTTGGCGATTCTGGTCGACTCCGGCGTGCGCACCGGGTTGGACGTAGTGCGCATGCTCGCCCTCGGCGCCGATACGGTAATGCTTGGCCGCGCTTATATTTATGCCCTGGCCGCCGCCGGCGAAGCCGGGGTAAGCAACTTGCTGGAGCTGATCGAAAAAGAACTGCGCGTGGCCATGGTGCTCACTGGCGCCAAATCAATCGGCGAGATCAGCGCCGATTCGCTGGTGCGCGAGTTGGGTCACCGAGGTTAGACGTGATGGTTAGATAGCGTGGATGGGGGCGTCCCACCCACCAACGCCGCCACTCGGTGAATCGTTACCGCGCGAGCCAGCCTGCGCGCCCGTAAAAATACGCACCACTGCTGCTGTTCACCGCCACTTGGAGTTTCCATGAGTCTGCCCGCCGCTTTTCTTGCCGCCGTCGAAGCCTTAATTCCGCGCACCCGACGCTTTGACGACCCACTGTCGACGCTGGCCTTCGGCACCGACGCCAGCTTCTACCGGCTGATTCCCAAACTGGTACTGCGGGTAGAAAGCGAGGCGGAAGTAGTCACCCTGTTGCAGCTGGCCAACCAACACCAAGTAGCCGTGACCTTCCGCGCGGCCGGCACCAGCCTGTCGGGCCAAGCCATCAGCGACTCAGTACTGATCGTCTTAGGCGACAATTGGAATGGCCGCGAAGTGCGCGAACAGGGCGCACAAATCCGCCTGCAACCGGGCGTAATCGGCGCCCACGCCAACGCCCTACTGGCCCCACTACAACGCAAGATCGGCCCAGACCCGGCCTCAATTAACGCCTGTAAAATTGGCGGCATCGTCGCCAACAATGCCAGCGGCATGTGCTGCGGCACCGCGCACAACACCTACCACACCCTAGCGGGTATGCGCCTGATTCTGGCCGATGGCAGCCTGTTTGACAGCGAAGACCCACTCAGCGTGGCAAGCTTTCAACGCAGCCACGCCGAGTTACTCACACAACTGGCGGAACTGGGCCGACAGACGCGCAGCAACCCCGTATTGGCGGCAAAAATTCGCCATAAATACCGCTTAAAAAACACCACCGGCCTGTCGCTGAATGCGCTGATCGACTTCGAGCAGCCGCTGGATATCCTCAGTCACCTGATGGTCGGCTCCGAAGGCACCTTGGGTTTTATCAGCGCCGTGACTTACCACACCGTGCCGGACTACCCGCACAAGGCCAGCGCGCTGATCGTCTTCCCAGACGTAGAAAACTGCTGCCGCGCCGTCACAGTACTGAAGAGTCAGGCAGTCTCTGCCGTTGAGTTGCTGGATCGCCGCAGCCTGCGCTCGGTAGAAAACAAAGCCGGCATGCCCGCGTGGGTCAAACAGCTTTCGGCCGGAGCCTGCGCCCTGCTAATCGAATCGCGTGCCGCCAGCCAAACGCTGCTGCAA